>JASHSR010000514.1 GCA_030038645.1 Gammaproteobacteria bacterium | reverse complement strand
AAGTGCGATTTCAACCCGAGAGTGCTGCAGTGTCAGGGATCGGAAACCCCAAGCTGCTTGACGGCGCCGCAGCTGGCGGCGCTCGAGAAGATCTTTGCAGGTCCACGCGACTCTGAGGGCCGGCAGATCTATCCCGGAATGCTGCCGGGCAGCGTATCCACCGGCCCGGCAGGTCCGGCCGGCATCATTTCGGGCGCGGCCCGCGGCCGCAGCGCCATGGATATCTTCGACCGCGGCTGGCACTACCTCATGCAGAATCCTCGTTGGAGCCTTCGTGCCGCCGATCCGGAACGCGACGCGAGGCGCTACGACGCCGCGCTGGGGCGAATTCTCACGGCCATCAATCCCGATCTGACGGCCTTCGAGGCCCGGAACGGCAAGCTGATCCTCTATCACGGCTGGAGCGATCCGCTGCTGTCGCCGCTCGCCACCGTCGAATACTACGACAGTGTCGTCGCCCGGATGGGTCGGGCAAATGCACAGAGCTTCACCCGTCTCTACATGGTTCCGGGGATGCAGCATTGTGCTCGAGGACCGGGGCCGAACACGTTCGGCACAAAGATGCTGACTGCTCTCGAGCGCTGGGTGGAGAAGGGTGTTGCGCCGCAGGCGATCGTCGCGACGAAGTACCGGACCGATGGCGACCCGGCAAGCGGCGTCGTACGTACGCGGCCGCTGTGCCCATATCCGCAGGTCGCCCGATACAAAGGAGCGGGAAGCATCGACGACGCCGCCAACTTCGCCTGCCGCGCGCCCTGATGTCGCTGTGCGCGGAGGCCGCAACGTGAGACAAACGTAACGCTCGAGCTGTGCCGCAGAGAGGCTCCAGGCCGACGTCGGCGTGATCTGCGCTGCGGGCGGCAGCAGACTTCAGGCGCAGAACTTGCTGAAAGGCAAAGCAAGATCGTGCGGGTCCTGTCACGCGCGGGGAGGAAACACCCGATGACCAGGTTGATCCGCGAGAAGATGATGCATCATGCGCCCGGGAAGCAGAAAGGCGCCGTGGGATACGTTCTCGCTTGGCTGCTGGGTGTGCCCATCCCCGTACTCATCATTGTGGCCCTGCTTCGCGGGTGCTCCTGATCGCGTTCGCTACGAGGACTTGCAACCATGGCGACCACTTCTGCGGATCTGCGATCGGCGGCGGACGTGCGCGAGCATCCGGTCATGCACTGGGGAGCGGTGTTTGCCGGATGGTTCGTTGCCGCGGGCACCGCCGTGGTGCTGTACGCGTTTGGGCTTGCAATCGGGTTCTCCGCGATCGATCCGCGCGACGCGGCGGTGGTCTCTCGCGGCATTTCAGCCGGCACCATTGTCTGGATGATCCTGACCTGGGGTGCGGCCCTTTGGGCCGGCGGTATGTTCGCAAGCTGGTTCGACGGTCGTAACGACACCGAGATGGGCGTGGTGCGCGGACTCACCGTATGGGGGCTGTCCGTGACGGTCGCCGGACTGCTGGTGGCTCGCGGATTGGTGCACATCGGCGCTGCGGCCACGGCAGGGGCGACCGTCCAGACGATAGACCCGGCGCTTCTCGCGCGTTACGTCGCCGCGGCGATGTGGACTGCATTCGGTTGTGCGGTGCTGTCGCTCGTCACGGCAGCCTTCGGCGGATGGTTGGGCGCACATCACGTGCACCACGTCTATCATCTGCGCAAATATGAGCCGCACGGGCGGTAGCCCCGGCACGGCGGCAACGGCCCAGGCGGGCGGTGCGATCGTTCCCCCCTTTCCCTCTTAGCGATCCGGAAGCTGAAAGCGATCGAAGGCGCCACCCGGCGCGCCACCCCTCGGTTTGCTTGCATATCGCATGCAATGCTTGCATTATGCATGCATGAGCGTTCAAATTACCGTTCGAGATGTATCAGAGAAAGTGCGGGACGAGCTGGCCGCTCGCGCGGCCGCTCAGGGCAGGTCCATGCAGGAGTATCTGCGTGCAGCTCTCGAGCGCTTGGCCTCGCGTCCTACGGTGGAGTCTTGGCTGCAACAGGTGCGAAGGCGAAAGCGCGCAACACGGACCCGGATCGACTCCGGACGGATTCTCAGGAATCGCGACGCTGACCGGCGGTGAGCGTTGTCGTCGACTCATCGGTCATCGTTGCCGCGCTCATCGATACCGGCCCGGAGGGGCTTTGGGCCGAGCGGGTCATCGATGGACGTGCGCTTTATGCGCCCGAGCTCGTGCGGGTCGAGGCGACGAACGTCCTTCGGCGCCTGGAGCTTGCCAAGCAGATCACCACCCCCGAGGCTCATGCGGCGCAGAATGATCTGACGGACCTCGAGATCGAGCTATTTCCGTTTCAGCCCTTCTCCGACCGTATCTGGGACCTGCGCCATAACGTGACGAGCTACGATGCTTGGTACGTCGCTCTCGCCGAGGATCTCCGGTTTCCGCTGGCCACGCTCGACGAACGCCTGGCGAAGGCCGAGGGACCGAAGTGCAAGTTTCTGACGCCCGGCTCCCGGTAGTCGATGTGTGGAAGGACGACGTTTCACCATGGCCGCCGGGCTCGTGAGCCGGCGCGCAGCGAGCTGATTCTATCGGCCCATACTCCG
>JASHSR010000513.1 GCA_030038645.1 Gammaproteobacteria bacterium | reverse complement strand
TCTGCAACAATAGACAGTGGGCGGCGGTGCAATGGGCCGCGCTCGGCGTCTACCCGAACGGGCACGCCGCGCGGGCCGGAACGCCGGTGCCGCTCAGCAGCCTCGCGCCTGCGCCGGACTTCGAGAAGTACGCGCAAGCCTCCGGCGGCTACGGCGAGCAGGTGACCGAGCCCGCCGAGCTGCCTCACGCGCTGCGGCGTGCGCTCGACGCCGTGCGCAACGAGCGCCGCCAGGCGCTGCTCAACGTCATTTGCGAGTGATGCCAGCATGAGTGCACGAGCCTCCGCAGCCGGACCGATTCGCGAGCGCTCGAGCGCCGACGATCGCGCGTACGCGATGCTCATCGACGGCGAGTGGGTCGGCACGAGCGCCGGAGGGGAGTTCCGCTGCGTCGATCCCTACACCGAGGAGAGCTGGGGGAGAGTGCCGCAGGCCGACGCGGCCGACGTGGACCGCGCGGTCTGCGCTGCGCGCCGCGCGTTCGACCGGGATGGCTGGCCGCAGACGCCTCCGGCGCGCCGCGCCGCGCTGCTCCGCCGCCTCGCTCAGCTCATCGAGGCGAACGCCGATGCGCTCACCTACCAGCAGATCCGCGAGAATGGCAAGCTCGTGAGCGAGATGCGGCCGGGCGCCGACCTCATCGCGCGCTCCTGCCACTACTTCGCGGGCCTCGCGGAGTCGGCCGGCGGCGTGACGGTGGCGACGCCCGGGTTCACGACCTACACCGTGCGCGAGCCGATCGGCGTGATCGCCGCCGTGACGCCGTGGAACTCGCCGCTCCTGCTGCTCGGCTGGAAGCTCTTTCCGGCGCTCGCGGCCGGCAACACCGTGGTCGTCAAGCCCTCGGAGGTGACGCCGACCTCGACGCTCAAGCTTGCCGAGCTCCTCGTCGAGGCGGGATTTCCGCGGGGCGTCGTGAACGTGGTGACCGGCTACGGAAACCCGACGGGCGCCGCGCTCGCGAGCCACCCCGGCGTGGACAAGATCGCCTTCACCGGATCGACGGCGGCCGGGAAGATCATGGCGCGCGCCGCGGCGGAGCGCTGCGCTCGCGTCTCGCTCGAGCTCGGCGGCAAGTCGCCCAACATCGTCTTCGCGGACGCGAATGTGAGCGCCGCCGTGAGCGGCGTGATCGCCGGGATTTTCGCGGCGACGGGCCAGACCTGCGTCGCCGGCTCGCGGGTGCTCGTCGAGCGGCGCATCTATGGCGAGGTGGCGGACCTGCTCATCGAGCGGGCGCGCGCGCTGCGGCCGGGAGATCCTCTCGATCACGCGACCCAGCTCGGGCCGGTCGCCTCGAGGGCGCAGCTCGAGAAGATCCTGAGCTACTTCGAGGTGGCGAAGCAGGAGGGCCTCGAGCGGCTCACCGGCGGCCGTCGGATCGAGCGGCAGGGCTTCTTCGTCGAGCCGACGGTATACGGCAGGGTTGCGAACGGCTGCCGGATCGCCCGCGAGGAGATCTTCGGCCCGGTCGCGTGCCTCATCCCCTTCGAGGGTGAGGATGAGGCGGTCGCCATCGCCAACGACACGCCCTTCGGCCTCGCCGCCGGGGTGTGGACGGAGAGCGCGCGCCGCGCGCACCGCGTGGTCTCGCGTCTGCGCGCCGGCACGGTGTGGGTGAACAACTATCGCCAGATGACCTACGGCGTGCCCTTCGGCGGCTTCCGCCAAAGCGGCATCGGCCGGGAGCTCGGTCCGGAGGCGCTCAATGAGTTCACCGAGGTGAAGAGCGTCTGGATCGACGCGAGCGCGCCGTAGCCGGCGGGGCGCGGCCACGAGAGGGCCGGCGGCCGCCGCCACTTTGCGCCGGCGGAGCGCATCGAATAGCCTGACGGGATGTCACAGCCCTTTCCGCGGACCCCGACCTTCTCGGGCTACAACGAGCCGCGCCGCATCGAGGCGGACGTGTTCGACCTCGAGGTGGAGGGGGAGCTGCCGCGCGAGCTCGACGGCGCCTTCTACCGCTGCGGCCCCGACCCGTCCTTTCCACCGCGGCTCGGCGACGACATCAACATCAACGGCGACGGCATGGTGATGATGTTCCGCTTCGCGGACGGGCACGTGGATTTGAAGAGTCGCTACGTTCGCACCGAGAAGTTCCGGCTCGAGCGGGCGGCGCGCAAGGCGCTCTACGGAGCGTACCGCAATCCGTTCACCGACGATCCGAGCGTCGCCGGGAAGGATCGGACGACGGCGAACACCAACGTCGTGTGTCACGCCGGACGCCTCTTCGCGCTGAAGGAGGACGGGCTGCCTCACGAGCTCGATCCGGATACGCTCGAGACTCGCGGCCGCTTCGACTACGGCGGGAAGCTGCGGAGCCTCACGGCGACCGCGCATCCGAAGATCGATCCCGCGACCGGCGAGATGGTCTCCCACGGCTACGAGGCGCGCGGCCTCGCGACGCGCGACATCTCCCTGCAGCTCATCTCGCCGCAGGGCGACCTCGTGCGGGAGGACTTCTTTCTCGCGCCTTACGTCAGCATGATTCACGACTGGGCGGTCACCGCCCGCCATCTGGTCTTTCCGCTGATGCCGACGACGGCCGACGCCGAGCGCATGCGCAAGGGCGGGCCCCACTGGGTGTTCGATCCCGGCCTCGACGCCCAGATCGGCATCCTGCGGCGCGATGCGGACGTGGCGAGCCTGCGCTGGTACCGCGCGCCGCCGTGCGGCGTCGGCCACATTCTCAACGCCTTCAGCGACGGCGAGCGCCTCTACGTCGACATCTTCGTGAGCGAGCGCAATCAGTTCCCCTTCATCGCCAACACGGACGGCAGTCCGTTCGATCGCGAGAAGAGCACACCCCGGCTCACGCGCTGGACGTTCGACCTGTCCCGCCCGGCCGCGCGCTTCGAGTCGCAAACGCTGTTCGCCGACTTCATGGAGATGCCGGCGATCGATCCGCGCTATCAGATGCATCCGTACCGTCACGGGTTCTGCACGGTGATCGATCCGTCGAGGCCGCTCAACGTGGCCGGCACCATCGGCGTCGGCTGGAACACGCTGGTGCACGTCGATGTGGCGACAGGCCGAGTCGATCGCTACTACGTGGGCGAGAAGACCACGTGCCAGGAGCCGTGCTTCGCGCCGCGGGCGCCCGGCGCGCGCGAGGGCGAGGGCTTCATCCTCTCCCAGCTCACCCGCTTCGACGGCCATCTGCGCACGGAGATCATCGTGCTCGATGCGCAGCGCCTCGCCGACGGCCCCATCGCGACCATCCGCGTGCCCTTCCGCCTGCGCGCGGCGGTGCATGGAAACTGGGTTCCGCGGAGCGCTTTCGATGCCGCCCGAGCGTAGTGGCGTGGCCGGGCCTGGCGTTCCGGACGAGCGCGGCGGCGCGGCTGCTCGTGGCGATTCGGGTGCTCGTGGCGATTCGGCTGCGCGTGGCGATTCGGCGGCGCGCAGTGTCTCGGGCGGGCGCGACCGTCCTCCGTTCCGCGCCGAGCACGTCGGGAGCCTGCTGCGCCCCGCGCAGCTTCTTGCCGCACGCGAGCGGCATCTGGCGGGGCAGCTCTCGGCGGCCGAGCTTGCCGCCGTCGAGGATGAGGCGATTCGCGACATCGTGCGGCGGCAGGAGGAGATCGGCCTTCGGGCGGTGACGGACGGCGAGTTCCGGCGCGCGGCCTGGCAGATCGATTTCCTCAAGCGCTTCTCGAACGTCGTCGTGTCGCGATCGACCGTGAAAGTGAGCTTCCATACCGAGCAGGGGGACATCGACCGGCTGCCCTCGGCGCTGCGAGTCACCGGCAAGCTCGCGAGGCCCGGCCCAATCTTCGTGGACGCTTTCCGCTTCCTGCGCTCGATCGCGCACGCCGTCCCGAAGCTGACCATTCCATCACCCAGCCTCCTTCACTTCCGCGGCGGGCGCCAGGCGGTGGACGAGCGCGCGTATCCGGATCTCGAGGAGTTCTACTCGGATCTCGCGCGCGCGTACGCGGAGGAGATCGCCGACCTCGCCGCCGCGGGGTGCCGCTACCTGCAGATCGACGAGGTCAACTTCGCTTACCTCTGCGATCCGAAGCTGCGGGACGAGGTGCGCCGCTTCGGGGAGGACCCCGGCCGGCTGCCGCTCACGTACGCGCGGCTCATCAACCGATCGATCGAGGGCCGGCCTCGGGACATGACCGTCGCCATGCACCTGTGCCGCGGCAACTTCGAGAGCGCGTGGCTCGCGGAGGGCGGCTACGAGCCCGTCGCGGAGGTCCTGTTCAACGCCGTCGACGTGGACGGCTACTTCCTCGAGTACGACAGCGAGCGCGCGGGAGACTTCAGGCCGCTGCGCCTCGTTCCGAAGGGCAAGATCGTCGTGCTCGGGCTCGTGACGACGAAGCGCGGGACCCTCGAGAGCGCGGACGCGCTCGAGCGGCGCATCGAGGAGGCCTCGCGTTACGTGCCGCTCGAGCAGCTCGGGCTGAGCCCGCAATGCGGCTTCGCGAGCGCCGGGCGCGGCAACCATCTCACGTTCGAGGAGCAGATGGCGAAGCTCCGCCTCATCGTCGAGGTGGCCCGGCGAGTCTGGGGCCCTTGACGCTGGTCGCGACCTTCGCCGCAGGGTGCGCAGCGGCGGCGAGCGCCACGCGGCCTTGAGTGCGGCCCCGAGCGCCGCGCGAATCACCGGTCCGAGTCGAGCTGGCGGCAGAGCGCGCGCTTGCCGGCGAGGCCCGCGAGCTCGCGCAGGCGGCGCGCGTGCTCCGGCGGCGTGGGGCGAAACTTCGGATTGCCGGCCAGGCGCCGCTCGAGCGTCTCGAGCGCCCGGCCGTTGTCCCGCTCCGCGAGCAGGCGGGCGAGATACTCGCTCGCGAGCCGGTCGGCGACGAGGGGTGGCGCCCACTTCATCGTCGAGTCCAGAAGGGCGTTGAACTCCGCGTCCGTGCGCTCGCCGCGGCAGTGGGCGCCGATCCAGCGCTCGATCTCGCTCCACGAGTCCGCCGTTCGGCCGAGGCGCAGCTGCGCGAAGCTGCGATCGAGCATGCGCTTGCGCTCCGTCACGTGCTCGCGCAGCGCCCGCTCGGCGCGCCGCTCCTCGCGCGTGCGAGTGGCGATGCCGAGCGCGAGCCGGTTCTCGTGCACGACTCCTCCGATGAGCGCGAAGACGAAGAGGAAGGCGAGCTGGCCGACCGCCAGGGAGAGGCTGGGCGGCGCGTCGAGGCGCACGAGGACGTACAGCCCTGCGCCCAGGGCGAGGGTGGCGAGGACGAGCTTCACGTAGTGCCGGCCGAGTCCGCGGATCAATCCCGCGAGCGCGACGGGCGAGGCCGCGCGCAACGGATTGGAGGTCAAGCCGAGCACCGCGACGCTCGCGGGCAGCGACGCGAGCAGCAATGCGCCTAAGACGATGAGACCGGGCTCGCCCGCCACCGAGCGCGCGAGCTCCGCGACCGCGCAGCCGGCGGCGATCACGAGAAGCGCGGCGAGCGGCCGCTGCTCGTCGATCGGGTTGACCATCTCGAGGGAGAGCACGGGCGGCTCCTCCTCGCCCGCGACCGCCGAATCGAGGAGCACGAAGCAGTATTTGAAGAACCAAGAGACGAGGATCGCCGCGAGCGGAATGCCCATGAAGCGCAGGGCGACGGCGATCCTCAGGCCGGCGGTGAAGAGCGCCACCAGAATCAAGGGGGCCGGTCGCAGCGGCAGGAGCAGGAAGCTCTTCATCCCGAACACCGTGGTGGGCCTCGATAATCGCCCAATGACGGCGGAAATTCAGCTCGCGCATCCCGGATTGTGCGCCGTTCGTCTAAACTTCGGTCCAGCTGGCATCGAACGCGGCCGGGCAAACGCCGCGACCGGACGGGTGATGGACGTCGAAGAGCGCGCTGCGCGGGTCTTGAGGGAGGTCTTCGGCTATTCCGATTTTCGCGGCCGCCAGCGCGAGATCATCGAGCACCTGATCGCGGGCGGCGATGCGCTCGTGCTGATGCCGACGGGCGGCGGCAAGTCCCTGTGCTACCAGATCCCGGCGATGGTCCGGGAGGGGATGGGCGTTGTCGTCTCGCCGCTCATCGCGCTGATGCAGGATCAGGTGGCCGCCTTGCGCGAGGCCGGCGCTCGGGCCGCCGCGCTCAACTCCTCGATGAGCTGGCCGGAGATCGCGGCCGTCGAGCGTCGTGCCCGCGCCGGCGAGCTCGATCTGCTGTACGTCGCGCCCGAGCGGCTGCTCTCCGAGCGCTGCCTCGCGCTGCTCGATGCCGCCCCGCTCGCGCTGTTCGCTATCGACGAGGCGCACTGCGTCTCGCAGTGGGGACACGACTTTCGCCCCGAGTACATCGAGCTCGCGATGCTCGCGGAGCGCTACGGCCGCGTGCCGCGCATCGCGCTCACCGCGACCGCCGATGCGGTGACTCGCAAGGAGATCATCGAGCGCTTACGGCTGCGGGAGGCTCGCGTGTTCGTGTCGAGCTTCGATCGGCCGAACATCCGCTACCGCATCGCGGAGAAGGACAGCGCACGCAAGCAGCTCCTGAAGTTCATCCGCGCCGAGCACTCGGGCGAGTGCGGTATCGTGTACTGCCTGACCCGCGCGTCCGTCGAGGAGACCGCGCAATTCCTTGCTCAGAACGACGTGCCGGCGCAGCCCTATCATGCCGGGCTCGACAGCCGCACACGCGAGAAGAACCAGGCTCGCTTCATTCGCGAGGACGGCCTCGTCATGGTCGCGACCATCGCATTCGGTATGGGCATCGACAAGCCGGACGTGCGCTTCGTCGCCCATCTCGATCTGCCGAAGAGCATCGAGGGGTACTACCAGGAAACGGGACGCGCCGGGCGCGACGGGCTGCCGGCCGACGCTTGGATGGTCTATGGGCTGGCGGACGTCGTGCAGCAACGCCGGATGATCGATCAGTCCGAGGCCGACGACGAGTACAAGCGGATCGCGACGGCGAAGCTCGACGCCCTCCTCGGCCTGTGCGAGACGACGCAGTGCCGCCGCGTGCGCCTGCTCGATTACTTCGGCGAGGCGAGCGTGGCCTGCGGCAACTGCGACAACTGCCTCGAGCCGCCAGAGGAGTGGGACGGTACGATCGCCGCCCAGAAGCTTCTCTCGTGCGTCGCGCGCTGCCAGGCGGCGAGCGGCTTCACCTTCGGCGCCCAGCACACAATCGACATCCTGCGCGGCAACCGGACCCCGAAAGTCGCGCAGTTTCGCCACGAACGCCTGAGCACCTTCGGGGTCGGGGCCGACCTCGACGTGGCGCAGTGGCGCTCGGTGCTCCGCCAGCTCGCGATGATGCGGCTCGTTCACGTGGACCTCGAGCGATACAGCGTGCTCCGCCTGACGCCTGCGAGCCGCGAGGTGCTACGCGGAGAACGGCGAGTGCTCCTGCGCCGCTTGACGGATCGGCCTGCGGCCAACCGATCCCGGCGCCGGGTGGACCGCTCGCGGGCGATCCCGGTCGAGCCCCTGGCGGGCGAGATGGACCAGGGCCTCTATCAGGCGTTGCGCTCGTGGCGCTTGGAAATCGCGCGCGAGCACCGCGTGCCCGCGTACACCATCTTTCACGATGCGACGCTCGAGGAGATTGCGCGGCGCAAGCCGCGCTCGACGGATGAATTGCGGTCCATTCCGGGCATCGGGGCCGCAAAACTCGAGCGCTATGGCGGGACGCTGCTTCAGCTCGTGGAAGGCGCGAGATGACTTCCGCCCGCCGATGAACGAGCCGGCCAAGGGTGCATTGCAGCCGGAGAGAGCACTTCAAATGAGAACTGCGTCTCGGTTTAGGGTTTGAGGTCTGCGCGCAGCCTCCGGCCGACGCAGGCGTTCCGGGGCGGCCGCCGTCTCCAATTGTGAACGGCCGTAGGGAGTCCGGTACCGATGTGACATTGGTCATCCGCCGCCCAGGCCGAGCCTAGGATAATGACTGAATGGCAGGCGGTGGTCACACGACGGTCATTCGGCGCGTGCTCGAGAAGCGCGCCGAGAAGGCGCCGACCGAGGAGGGGACCACGGCGACCGTCGCCGTGATGGTCCGCGTGCTGCCGCCGCCAAAGGCGCTGCTCGTCTTCTCCGACTCACTGCTGCGGCAGCAGATCGAGCGCCACGTGACCCCGGACGTGCTCGACGCCGAGCTCCTCTCCGACGAGAGCGAGGCTCTGCGACAGCTCAACGCCGAGTTTCGGCCCGTCGTACTGACCGACAGCTTGGAGTTCATTCGGCGACTGAGAGCGCGCACGGGATCGCGTGCGCCGTTTGTCGTGTATGTCTCCGAGCTCGACGAGGCGGGCGAGCGAGAAGCCGGGCTCGACGCCGGAGCGGACGAGTGCGTCGGGAGGCGCACGAGCGGCCGCGAGATCGTCGCACGCATCGGCTCGGCGCGCCGCATCGCGGAGCTCGAGACCGCCCTGCGCATCACGCTCGAGGAGAACCGGCAGCTCTCCACGACGGATGAGCTCACGCGCACCGCGAGCCGGCGCTTCTTCGGCAAGCACTTCCCGCGCGAGGTGGAGCGGGCGGCGCGGTACGGGCGCGCGCTGTCGCTCATTCTGTGCGACATCGACCACTTCAAGAGCATCAACGACACGCTCGGCCATCCCGCGGGAGACCAGGTTCTGCGCCATTTCGGCGAGCGGCTGAAGGTCGGGCTGCGTCACGGGGTCGACTGGGTCGCTCGCATCGGCGGGGAGGAGTTCGCCGTCGTCACGCCCGAGAGCGGCTACGACGCCGCGCTGGAGGTCGCCCGCAAGCTTCGCTCCGCGGTCGCGCAGACGCCGTTCAAAATCGCGGACCGCTTCGTCCAGGTGACGGCCAGCTTCGGCGTCTGCGGGCTCGATCGGGTGTCCGCCGGCGAGCGCCGCCTCGCCGAGCGAATGTTGAAGATCGCGGATCAGGCGCTTTATCGCAGCAAGGGCGCCGGCCGCGACCGTGTCACGGCAACGCGCCTCGACCAGCGGTCGAGCCCGCTCGCGCCCCACCTTGCGCCCGCCCGCCCGGCGCCCGCTCCGCCCGCTTCTGCTCCGCCCGCATCCGCTCGGCCCGCGCCCGTTCGCCCCGCTGTGCCGCTCTCACCGGGTCCCGACCACGAGGACGACGTCGCGCAGCGGGAGCCCACGCGCGTCATGCGCGTGAAACGCTCGTGAAGCGCTCGTAAGCCGGCCGGAGGACTCCCGGGCGCTCAAAGTGAGTTATTCGCGCCCGGGCTCCAAAGACGGCCGGAAGGCGATGCGCCGAGCTCCCGCAGCGGGTGGAGAGCGGCGTGACGTTTGTCATCTCCGAGAGCTGACGCACGCCACTACAGCGGCTACGCCGCCTCTCGTAGCCTCTCGCGACCATGAAATCTCATTGGCGCGAATCAGCGAAGAACCCCGTCGAGGCCGTCGCGCTGGCGCCCGATCGGCCATCGTGCTTATCGCTCAGGGGCGTCAAGGACCGTGCAGAGAGCACGTACGCGGCCGAGCTCGACGGTGTGGTCAAGCGATACGGCTCCAACACGGCGCTCGATGGCGTTCATCTCGGCATCGAGGCGGCGAAGGTCACGGCGCTCCTCGGGGCGAACGGGGCCGGCAAGACGACCGCCGTCTCGGTGCTGCTCGGGCTCACGGCGCCCGACGCGGGTCGCGTGGAGCTGCTCGGCGATGTGCCGCAGCGGCTCGCGGCGAGACGGCGCATCGGCGTGATGCTGCAGAGCGCTGCCTTGCCGGACACGCTGCGCGTGCGCGAGCTCATCGAGCTCACTTCGAGCTACTACCCGCGCTCGCTGCGGCTTGCCGAGGTCGCCCATCTCGCCGGCATCGGCGATCTCCTCGGGCGCCGCTACGGCCGGCTCTCCGGCGGTCAGCAGCGGCGCGTGCAATTCGCGCTGGCGATCTGCGGCCGACCCGAGCTGCTGTTTCTCGATGAGCCGACTACCGGACTCGACGTCGAGGCTCGAGAAGCCGTATGGGCCGTCATCAGGGCCCTGGTGGATGAGGGGTGCGCCGTCCTGCTCACCACGCACTACCTCGAGGAGGCCGAGGCGCTGGCGCACAGGGTCGCGGTCCTGGTCCGAGGTCGCATCGTCGCGGAAGGCACGGTCGATGAGATACGGGCGCAAGGCGTGAGCCGGCGTATCCGCTGCGTCACGCAGATGACCGTGGAGCAAGTCCGCGCTTGGCCGGAGGTCGGAAGCGCCACGCGGCAGGACGGACGGCTCGAGATAGAGACCACCGTCGCGGAGCCCATCGTGCGTCGCCTCCTCGATGCGGATCCTCGACTCGCCGAGCTCGAGGTGCGCCGGGCCGGGCTCGCCGAGGCGTTCGTTCAAATGACTCGGGAGAGTGCGTGATGGCTGTACTGTTGAGCTCCCTCGGCGTTGCCTCGCAGCCGCCTGCTGCCGCCGGCCACGTCTCGATGCTGCGCGTCCTCTGGCTCGAGACACAGACGGAGTATCTGCGGCTGCTGCGGACTCCCTCGTTCTCGGTGCCCGTCATCGACTTTCCGTTGCTGTTCTATCTGCTCTTCGGCGTCATGCTGGGGCCGCCGCACGGCGGCGCCGTGGGACAGGCGATCCTCGCGGCGTTCGTCGTCTTTGGCGTCATGGCGCCCGGCCTCTTCGGCCTCGGCGTGACGCTCGCGATCGATCGAGATCGGGGGCTGCTCGCCCTGAAGAGGGCGCTGCCGATGCCCCCGGGCGCGTATCTCGCCGCGAAGCTCATTATGGCGATGCTCTTCGCCGCGATCGTCACCGTGCTCCTGATGCTGCTCGCGATCACGCTCGGGCACGTCGCGCTCGAGCTCTTCGAGGTGTGCATGCTGCTCGTGCTCTCGGCGCTCGGCGTGCTGCCGTTCTGCAGTCTCGGACTGCTGATCGGCACGCTCACGAAGGGTCAGGCCGCCCCGGCGGTGATCAATCTCGTCTACCTTCCGATGTCGTTCCTCTCGGGCGTGCTGCTGCCGCTCACCGTGCTGCCGCATCTCATCGCGAGGCTCGCCCCGCTCTGGCCCGCTTATCAGCTCGCTCAACTGGCGCTCGCGGTGGTGAGCCGCGGCGGATCGAGCGTGGGCGACGCCGGCCGCCACGCCTTCGTGCTCGGGGGCATGACCGCGCTCTTCTTCGTGATCGCTCGGCGCCGCCTGCAGCGGCATGGGTAACGGTCGAGGAGGCGCGGCAAGCGGCGCCGCGGACGGCTGGCAAACCCGGACGTGCGGAGGGCTCATCGGGTAAGCTCGTCGGCTCGGGTGCAGGCAGGTCCGCGCCGCAGGTCAGGTTGCAGAAGCTGTAGATGAGCCCGCGCGAACGAGTCCACCGCTTCAGAGGCTGGCTGCTGCCGGGGCAGGAGGATCTCGGCTGGATTCCGCTCCTGTGGCTGTTCTATCTGACCTTCCTGTTCCTGCCGCTCTTGGGGCTCGGGGCACGATGGAGCTGGCTCGGACCGACGCTCGCTTCGGTGCCGGTCTTTCTCGTGCTGTACTTCAGGTTGTACCGCAAGGATCGGCGGCGGACGCTCACCGGCATTCTGCCGATCGCCCTGCTGAGCTACCTCCTCACGCCCGTCAATCCGGCGGCCTTCACCTATCTCGTGTACGTGTCCGCTGCGGCGGCCTACGTCGTGCAGGGCTTCGCGCGCTCGCTCCTGTTGACGCTGGCGGCGCTCGCCGTCCTCGCGGCCGAGATGCTCTACCTCCGCCAGCCGCTCCTCGATCTGGCGATCGCCACGGTGATTTGCCTCATGGTCTGTATCATCAATTACTTCTCGGAGGAGGCCTGGCGCAGGAACGCCGCGCTCAAGGTCTCACAGGACGAGATCCGCCGTCTCGCGGCGGTCGCGGAGCGCGAGCGCATCGGCCGCGATCTGCACGATCTGCTGGGGCATACGCTGTCGCTGATCGCCCTCAGGAGCGAGCTCGCCGGCAAGTTGATCGACCGGGACCGCGCCGCCGCGGCGCGGGAGATCACCGGCGTGACCGACATCGCGCGCGAGGCGCTGAGGCAAGTGCGGACGGCCGTGACGGGAATCCGCTCGGCGACGTTGACCTCGGAGCTCGTCTCCGCGCAGGCGTTGCTGGAATCGAGTGGCATCGAGCTGAACTGGCGCCGCGCCGAGGCGGCACTTCCCCCCGAGGCGGAGACCGCTCTCGCGATGATCATTCGGGAGGCGACGACCAACATCCAGCGGCACTCCGGCGCCTCGCGGGCGAGCATCGTGATCAACGTGATATCCGAGGGCGAGGGGCCCGCAGGAACCTCCGGAACGGTGACGCTCACCATCACGGACAATGGCCAGGGCGGCGCCCGCGAGCAGGGCAATGGACTCAAAGGGATCGCGGAGCGGTTACGGTCGCTCGGTGGCTCGCTGCGCCTCGACTCGCCGCGTGGAGGCGGCACGTTGCTGCGCGCAGATCTTCCGTGGGCAGGACATGCGGTGATCGGCTCGGTCCCCGAGCCCGTCGCAGGCGCCGTCGAGCCCGCCGCCGCGTCGCCGGGCAGTTAGGGCCGCGCCGAGGATGATCCGAGTCCTGCTCGCCGAAGACCAGGCCATGGTGCGCGGCGCCCTATCTGCGCTGCTCGGCCTCGAGGAGGAGATCGAGGTGCTCGGGAGCTGCTCCGACGGCTCGAGCGCATGGAGCGAGGCTCAACGGCTCTGTCCGGATGTGATCGTCACCGACATCGAGATGCCGGGGCTCACGGGACTCGAGCTTGCCGCGCGAGTTCGCGAGTTCCACCTGCCGAGCAAGGTCATCATCGTCACGACGTTCGCGCGCGCGGGCTATTTGCGCCGGGCGCTGGATGCCGGCGTCGCGGGCTATCTGCTCAAGGACGCGCCGGCCGATCAGCTCGCCGACGCGGTCCGCAGGGTGCACGGAGGAGGCCGCGTGATCGATCCGCAGCTCGCGGCCGCGGCGTGGACGGAGGCCGACCCGCTCAACGAGCGCGAGCGGCAGGTCTTGAGGCTCGCCGGGGAGGGCCTCTCGGCCGCGGAGATCGCGCTGCGGCTCAGCCTCTCGCAGGGGACCGTGCGCAATTATCTGTCCGAGGCGATCGGCAAGCTCGGCGCCGGCAATCGCATCGAGGCCTACCGGCTCGCGCGGCAGAAGGGATGGCTGTAACGCGGGGCGCGCTCGGTCGGCCAGGGCGGCACGGGCTATACTTGAGTCGAGTGGCGGAGTTCGGCGCGTGCGGCGCTCCACAGCCGCCGCTGCGACCTGCGCGCGATCGACGGGAGGTCGGCACGAGACGCGGCGAGCCGGGCGGGCAAGCCGCCAGCCCGAGCCGGGAGATCGGCGCCACGCGAGCGAGCGAGGATACGAGACGATGGCAACTCACCCCGTGTACGACCTGGTGGTGCTCGGCTGCGGCGCGGCCGGCTTGTCGGCTGCGGTGAGTCATGCGGCGGCGGCGCGATCGTCGGGGCGGCCTGCGCGGATCGCCGTGGTGGAGCGCGCGCGCCGCGAGGAGCGCGGCGGAGCCACGCGCTGGACCAGCGCATGGTTCCGCATCACCGAGGACCGCCGGCTCGATCCGGCGTTCGTCGGCCAGATGCAGGCCGTATCGGGCGGCATGGCCGACCTCGACTACTGCCGCACGCTCGAGCGGGAGGTCACGCAGACCCTGCAATTCCTCGAGCAGAACGGCGTCGCGCTCACGTATTTCAAACAGCCGTTCCCGAACCGAAACACCGGTGGCGGCCTCGGCATGCCGGTCGGTGGGGGCGCGGGGATCGTCGAGGGACTGGCGGGAGCTCTCGAGCGGACCGCGGGCGCCGAGATTCTCTACGAGACGGAAGCCGTGCGCCTCAGCGTCTCCGAGGCCGGACGCATCGATGGAGTCATCGTCCGCGGCCGCGACGGCTTGCTGAGGACCCTGTCCGCTCCTGCCGTGGTCATTGCGTGCGGCGGCTTCGAGGGCAACCCGGAGATGCTGACACGATACGTGGGGGAAAGGGCCTGCGATCTGCCGGTGATCGCTCCAACGCTCACGAACAACACGGGCGACGGCCTGCGCATGGCGCTCGAGGTTGGAGCTGCGGCGGCCGGCCAGTTCGATATGTTCCACGGCGAGCCGATCGATGCGCGCTCGAGCAAGCCCGATGCCGTGGTGTATGGCTATCCGTTCGGCATTCTCGTCAACGGCCGCGCCGAGCGCTTCTGCGACGAGGGGCGCGATAGCTTCGACTCGACGTTCGAGGAGATCGCCTACGAGATCTGGCGCAATCAGGAGCAGAAGGCATTCTTCATCGGCGATCAAACGACGCTCGAGATCGAGCCGCTGCAGGCGATCCTGCTCACCGACCGGCCGCCGGTGCGGGCGGCGACGCTCCGTGAGCTCGCGCTCGCGCTGGGCCTCGATCCGACCGCGCTCGAGCGCACGATCGGCGCCTTCAACGCCGCGATCGGCCCGGGCCGCTTCGATGCGCATCAGTTCGACGGCAGAGCGACCCAGGGGCTCTCGCCGCCGAAGTCGAACTGGGCCTTTCCGCTCGAGCGGCCTCCGTTCATCGCGTATCCGCTCACCTGCGCGATCACGTTCACGTTCGGCGGCATCCGAACCGACAGCCGGGCTCGCGTGCTGACGCCATCGGGTACGGCGATTCCCGGCCTGTATGCAGCGGGTGAGGTGACCGGGCTCTACTACCACCGCTACCCCGCGGGCACCTCGGTGCTGAGAGCCGCGACGTTCGGCCGCCTCGCCGGAGCCGATGCCGCGCGGAGCCGGGCCGGCGCGGCCTGAGCGGGACGGGCTGAGCGGGACGGCTCGAGAGACGCGGGCGAGGAAGGGAGGAAAGCGGCGGTGGACATCGTACACGCGGATCGGATGGAATGGGGCGGCAGCCTCACGTCGCATCGCGCAGGCCACATGACGCACAAAGTGCTCTTCCAGGGCGAGGAGGGCAGCCCCGACAACTACCTCTTCGTGCTCGCCAACGAGGGCTCCGACTATTTCTCGCCGCGCCACCGTCACGCGTGGGATCAGGTGCGCTTCTGCCTCGAGGGCTCGATCCCGATCGGGCGCGATTTGAGGATCGACGCCGGAGAGATCGGCTACTTTCCCGAAGGGGTGCACTACGGGCCCCAGGAAGGCGGCCCGAACCGCATCGTCCTGCTGCTGCAGGTGGGCGGCGCGAGCGGCCTCGGCTACCTGAGTCCCGAGCAGATGGAATCGGGCCGCGAGCGGCTGCTGCGCGAGGGCGTCTTCGAAGGCGGCGTCTTCAAGCGCACGAGCGGCGAGGGGAAGAAGAACGAGGACGCGTACGAGGCGATCTGGCGCGTCACGACCGGCCAGCCGCTCAGCTACCCGAAGCCGCGCTACAAGGCGCCGGTGATCGTGCGTCCGGATGCGTTCGAGTGGCGCGAGGTGGAGGGCATGCTCGGCACGCGCAGCAAGTGGCTCGGCATGTTTCCCGAGCGCGACCTGTCGCTCGAGTTGATCGAGGTGGCATCGGGGTGCGCGTGCACCGCCGAGGCGGCGCCCCTGCGCCGGCTGGTCTTCATCCGCA
This sequence comes from Gammaproteobacteria bacterium, assembly GCA_030038645.1. Classification (GTDB taxonomy): domain Bacteria; phylum Pseudomonadota; class Gammaproteobacteria; order Steroidobacterales; family Steroidobacteraceae; genus JASHUC01. The sequence goes on along the minus strand of JASHSR010000513.1, from coordinate 74 downwards.
GAGGCGAGGGGCGTTGCAACGGCGAGCCCTACGGCGCCCACTCGGCCGTGCGACTGCAGCCGGACGAGGCTGCG
>JASHSR010000512.1 GCA_030038645.1 Gammaproteobacteria bacterium | reverse complement strand
GCCGAGCGCGGGCGGCGCGCGGGGCGCGAACGGCGCGCAGGGCTCGGATGCTGCGTGGGGCTCGGCCGGCGCGCCGAGCCTGGGCGCTGCGCGGGACTCGGACGCACACGCGGGGATCGGATAGCGTCCGATGGCGCCGGCCGTGCGGACGACGTGTCCCTACTGCGGAGTCGGCTGCGGCGTGCTCGCACGCGGCGCGGGCGAGTCGGTCTCGCTCGCCGGCGATCCGCGCCATCCCGCCAACTTCGGCCGGCTGTGCTCCAAGGGGTCGGCGCTCGGCGAGACCCTGGGCCTCGAAGGCCGCCTCCTGCACCCGCAGATCGACGGCGCGCGAGTGAGCTGGGGCCGCGCGCTCGACCGCGTGAGCCGCGGTCTCGCCCGGATCATCGAGCAGCACGGCCCCGATGCGGTGGCGTTCTACCTGTCCGGCCAGCTGCTCACGGAGGACTACTACGTCGCGAACAAGCTGATGAAGGGGTTCATCGGCAGCGCGAACATCGACACGAACTCCCGTCTTTGCATGTCCTCGGCCGTGGTGGGCCACCAGCGCGCGTTCGGCGAGGATCTCGTGCCGGGATGCTACGAGGACCTCGAGCTCGCGGACCTCGTCGTGCTCGTCGGCTCGAACGCGGCCTGGTGCCACCCGGTCCTCTTCCAGCGCATCGTCCAGGCGAAGGAGCGGCGCCCCGAGGCGAGGCTCGTCGTGATCGATCCACGGCGCACGCCGACCTGCGAGGCGGCGGACCTGCACCTGCCCGTTCTTCCGGGCACGGACGTGTGGCTGTTCAACGGTCTGCTCGCCTATTTGAGCCGCCGTGGGCTCGCCGCCGCGGACTTCGTCGCCGGCCATACCGAAGGGGCCCGCGAGGCGCTCGAGGCCGCCGAGGCCTCGGCGCCGGACGAGGAATCGCTCGCCCGGATCTGCGGCACCGATGCGCGGCGGATCGGCGAGTTCTTTCGAATGTTCGCCGCCGCGGAGCGCGTCGTCACGGCGTTCTCGCAGGGCGTGAATCAATCGTCCGCCGGCAGCGACAAGGTGAGCAGCATCATCAACTGCCACCTGCTCACCGGGCGCATCGGGCGGCCGGGCATGGGGCCGCTGTCCCTCACCGGACAGCCGAACGCGATGGGCGGCCGCGAGGTGGGAGGCATGGCGAGCATGCTGGCCGCGCACATGGAGATCGAGAGCGAGGCGCATCGCCGGACGGTGCAAGAGTTTTGGGCGAGCCCGCGGATGCCGCGGCACCGAGGCCTGAAGGCCGTCGAGCTGTTCGAGGCGATGCACGCCGGCCGTGTCAAGGCGGTGTGGATCATGGCGACCAATCCCGTCGTGAGCCTGCCGGATGCCGATCGCGCGCGCGAGGCGCTCGCGCGCTGCGATCTCGTCGTCGTCTCCGACTGCGTGTCGCAGACGGATACGATCCGGCTCGCCCACGTGCGGCTCCCCGCCGCGGCTTGGGGAGAGAAGGACGGCACCGTGACCAACTCCGAGCGCCGCATCTCGCGCCAGCGCGCGTTCCGGCCCGCGCCGGGGGAGGCGAGGCCCGATTGGTGGATCGTCTGCGCCGTGGCGAGCGCAATGGGCTTTGCCGGAAGCTTCGGCTATCGCTCGCCGCACGAGATATTCGACGAGCACGCGCGGCTCTCCTGCGCGGGAAACCGCGGCGAGCGCCTCTTCGACATCGGCGGGCTCGCGGGACTCACGCGCGCGGAGTACGACGAGCTCGAGCCGGTGCAATGGCCCGTCGCGCGCCGCGGCGGCGGCGGAGCGTCCCGCCTATTCGAGGAGGGGCGCTTCCCGCGCGCGGGCGGCAGGGCGCGCTTCGTTCCGACGCCTCCGCGCGCGCCCGCGCACTCGGTCGAGGCGGACTTCCCCCTTGCGCTCAATACCGGCCGCATCCGCGACCAGTGGCACACGATGACGCGCACCGGCCGCTCGCCGCGGCTCGTCGAGCATCTTTCCGAGCCGTACGTCGATCTGCACGGGCAGGATGCGCTCCTCGCAGGCGTTCGCACGGGCGAGCTCGCGCGGGTCGCGACGCGCTGGGGCTCCCTGATCGCGCGCGTGCGCGCGAGCGGAGAGATCGCGCGTGGCCACGCGTTCGTGCCCATTCACTGGAGCGCGGAGAACTCATCGGAGGCGCGCGCCGGCGCGCTCGTGAGCCCGGCCGTCGATCCGCTCTCCGGGCAGCCCGAGCTCAAGCACACTCCGGCGCGCATCGAGCCGTTCCTCGTCGACTGGTACGGCCTGCTCCTCACGCGGCGGCCGCTCGTGCGGTCCGAGGGCTCCGAGGGCTCCGAGCGGTCCGAGCGACCCGAGCGACCCGAGCGGTCCGATGGGTCCGAGCAACCCGAGTGGCGCGGCGTTGCGTGGTGGGTGCTCGCCCGCGGTGACGGCTTTCTGCGCTACGAGCTGGCCGGCCGCGGCGTGCCGTCCGACTGGACGGAGCGCGGGCGCGACTGGCTCGGCGCGACCGGACCCGAGGCGGACTACCTCGACTACTGCGACGAGGCCGCGGGGATCTATCGCGCTGCGCACGTCGTGGACGATCGGCTCGACGCGTGCGTCTACATCTCGCGCCGCCCGGAGCTGCCCGGCCGCGGATGGCTGGCCGGCCTGTTCTCGAAGCGCTCGCTCGATACCGCCGAGCGAGCGGCGCTGCTCGCCGGCCGACCCGTCCAAGGGGCCGCGGGCGGCGCGGGCAGCAGCATGGACGACGGACCGCTCGTCTGCTCGTGCTTCCGGGTGGGTCGCTCGGCGATCCGCGACGCGATCCGCGCGCACGCGCTCACGAGCGCGCAGCAAGTCGGCGCGCGGCTGCGGGCCGGAACGAACTGCGGCTCCTGCGTGCCCGAGATCCGCGCGCTGATTGCAGAGGAGACCCCCGCATGATTGCAGAGGAGAGGGCCGCGCCGGGCATCACGCCGATGGGTCCTTCGGCGTCTCCCGCTCTTCCCGCTCGCGCTTCGCCTTGAGAGCGATGCGGGCGAAGACCAGGCCGAGCTCGTACAGACCGCACATCGGGACGGCCATGATGAGCATGGAGATCGAGTCCGGAGGCGCCAGCGCCGCGGCGACGATGAAGATCACGAGGATCACGTAGCCGCGGTTCGACTTGAGCTTCTCGAGGCTCACGAGACCGGAGATGACGAGCAGCACGACGGCGACGGGCGCCTCGAATGCGACTCCGAAGGCGAGGAACATGCGCATCACGAAGGCGAGATAGCTCGTGATGTCCGTCATCATCTCGACGCCGGGCGGCGTCGTGCGGGCCATGAACTGGAAGACGACCGGGAACACGGCGAAGAAGGCGAAGGCGATGCCGGAATAGAACAGGACGATCGAGGAGACCGTGAGCGGGAGCGCGAAGCGCTTCTCGCGCCGGTAGAGGCCAGGCGCGACGAACGCCCAGACCTGGTAGAGCACGTAGGGCAT
>JASHSR010000511.1 GCA_030038645.1 Gammaproteobacteria bacterium | reverse complement strand
CCCGCGGCCTCGTGGCTTCGCGCTTGCCTGTCGGCCGCGGCCGGGCGGTCCGGTGAAGTCGCGCCGAGGGCCGGCGCCGCCGATCGCACCGCCGCCGCGGGCGGCACATCGAGCGCAAGGGACAGCTGCGCCTCGGAGCTCTCGGACTCGGGCGGAGGGATCGCGTTCGGATCGCCGTAAGGGGCGAGGGATTCCTCGGAGTCCACGTATCCCGGCCAGCCCGCCCCCGCCGTGAACAGCGAGGGATCCTCTGCGAAAGCCTCCGCGCTCTCGGGAGACGCCGGCGCCTCCGGAGCCTCCGGCGCCACCATGGCGGAGGATGCCGGCGGCTTGATGGTCTGCTGACGCTTCGCGTTGGTGTCGAGAGCGCTCTCGACGCTGTTCACTTCCTGCTCGAGCTGCTCGCGAAACTGGCGGGCCATGGCGCGCGCGCGGCCCACCCATCGGCCGATCTGGGCCGCGGTGCCCGGCAGCTTCTTGGGGCCGAGCACGACGAGCGCAACGCCGAAGATGATGACGATCTCAGGGAAATCGAAGAACATCCTGCCAAATCAATGCCCGCGGCGCGTGCGCGGCGGGCGCTTGCCGCTTGTGAGGAGCGCCTCAGGCGCCGTCCCGCTCGCGCCGCTGACGCGCGGCGACCTCCGGGAACTCGGCGTCGGGGCGATCGGATTCCACCCGCCCGGGCTGCCGCTCGGCCGGACCGTGAGCCATCGCTTTCTTGAATCCTTTGACGGCCGCGCCGAGATCCGAGCCGATCGAGCGCAGCCTCTTGGTGCCGAACACCAGCAGTATGACGGCCAGGATCACCAGGAGGTCGCGCATTCCGATACCCGAGGCAGAACTCCCGCTCGCGCGGGGCCAAAGCAAATCATAGGCCAAAACGCGCCCCCGAGTTCAGGATTTTGCCCCATGCTTCTGCAAGCCTTTTCAGGAGCTTGCGGGCGCTTCGAGCCAGAAGGTGACCGGGCCGTCGTTCACGAGGAGGACGCGCATGTGCGCGCCGAACTCTCCCGCCGCGACGGGCGCATGCCGAGCCCGGGCGCGCTCCACGAGGTGCGCGAACAGGGCGCGCGCCTGCTCGGGCGCGGCGGCGGTGCTGAAGCCCGCGCGAGTGCCCTTGCGCGTGTCCGCCGCCAGGGTGAATTGCGGAACGAGCAGCAGCCCGCCGCGCACATCGCCCAGATGGCGGTTCATTCGCCCGTCGTCGTCCGCGAAAAGCCGATAGCTCAAGATGCGCTCGAGCAAGCGGTCGGCCGACGACGGGCTGTCGTCGCGCTGCACGCCGATCAGGGCCAGCACGCCGTGCTCGATGGCCGCGATGGTGCGCTCGTCGACCTCGACCTGCGCGCGCAGGACGCGCTGGACGAGAGCGATCATCGGCGCGGCTGCGGCGAGCGTCGGGGCGGCTGCGGCGGAGGCCCCGACCGCTGCGGCGAGAGTCCCCACGGCTGCAGCGAGAGCCCGCACGTTGGCCGCGGCGCGCGGTATCGGGCACGGGCCGGTGGCAAAAGGCGGCGCAAATCCTTAAGATTCGGGGCCATTTTTTCAGTCGCTCGAGGACGGGTATGGGGTCGCGGGTTCGCTGGGGTGCTCTTTCGGCCGCGCTTGCTTGCGGAGCGCTCGCGAGCGCGGCGTTCGCTCAGAGCCCCGCCGTCAACGGAAATCCGACACGCGGCAAGCTGCTCTCGCAGACCTGCCTCGGCTGTCACGGCATCACGGGCTATCGTAACGCTTACCCGAACTACGAGGTGCCGAAGCTCTGGGGCCAGTTCCCGGACTACATCGTGGCGGCGCTGCAGGAGTACAAGGGCGGCGTGCAGCGCACGCACCCCACGATGCACGCGCAGGCCTCGGAGCTGTCCGAGCAGGACATGGACGACATCGCGTCCTACTTCGGCGGCGAGCCGTTGCGCAAGGGACCGACCCCCACGAGCGCCCGCACTCCGCCCGCTGCCGCGGCCGTCTGCGTGGCATGCCATGGCGCGGACGGCGTCGGCATCGTTCCTCAGTATCCGTCGCTCGCCGGCCAGCACCCGGACTACATGGTTCAGGCGCTGCGCGAGTACAAGGACGGCGAGCGCAAGAATCCGGTGATGGCGGCCATGGCCGCGCCGGTCACCGAGGACAACATGTGGATCATCGCGGAGTACTACGCGAGCCTCAAGCCTTCTCTGAAGACGCTGCCGCGCCCGGAATTGAGATGGTCGGTCAGGCGCTGAGCGCGCCCGCTCCGCGGTGAGCGGCGCCGGTGGCGCGGACGACGCCGGACCGCCGCTCCGGCTGACCGCCTCGCTCGCCGGCCTCTACTCCTCGAGGCTCTCCAGGAACGTCGCCGCGATCCGATAGTAGGCGTCGCGGTCCGACTTCTTGCCGAAGTCATGGCCTTCGTCCTTCACGGCGAGGTACCACACGTCGTCTCCGCGCGAGTGAAGCATGGCCACCAGCTGCTCGGACTGGGTCGCGGGGACGCGCGGGTCGTTCAGGCCCTGAACGATGAGCAGCGGCCGCCGAATCCAGCGAGTCCTGTCGATGGGCGAGAGGTGGTCGAGGAGCTCCCGCGTGTCGAGAATGCGCTCGTCGCCGTACTCGGCGCGAAGCGCGTCGCGACGATAGGGCGCCGTCTCCTCGAGGAACGTCGCGAAGTCGGTGATGCCTGCGAAGTCGATTCCGCCGCACAGGCGATCGTTGTAGTCGGCGAGCGCAGCGAGCGCGAGGTATCCGCCGTAGGACTTGCCCATCACCACGACCCGCTTGCTGTCGAGATCGCGCTGCAGATCTATCCACACGAGCAGCGAGCCGATGTCCCTCACGGCGTCCCCACGCAGCTTGCCGTTGTCGAGGCCGAGGAAGGTCTTACCGTAGCCGGATGAGCCCCGGACGTTCGGCGCCACGACGGCGTACCCGAGCTCGTTCACGACGAACTGAATGAACGGATCGAAGATGGGCCGGTACTGGGCCGCGGGCCCGCCGTGAATGTCGATGAGGACCGGATGGGGTCCGGGTGTGCGGGGACGATACAGATAGGCGGAGAGCATGCGCCGGCGGCCGTCCGCGCGATCCCATGTCGGGAAATGGATGAGCTCGGCGGGAACGAAGGCGCTCTCGCTCATCGGGCCGGGCTCGCTGTGCGTCCAGCGCACGATCCGATTGAACTCGATGTCGAAGACGTAGACGTCGCGCGGCGCGCGAGGGCCTTCGGCCGTGAGCGCGAGCCGGCGGCCCGTGCGGTCGAACTCGAGCGTGCTGATGACGCCCTGAGGCAGCCCGGGCGGGGAGAGCTCGAGCTTGTAGCGCGTGTCGAGCACCGTGAGCCGGCTCGAGCCATCCTCGTCCACGACGTACGCGATGTAGCGCCCGTCGGCGCTCACGTCGAAGGCGCTCACGTCCCAGGGGATGGTCGCGGTGAGGTCGCGCGACTGGCGCGTGGCGAGATCGAGATAGCGCAGCTCGGCGAACTCGCCGCTCGCGTCCGACACGTAATAGATCCCGCGGCCGTCCGGCGCGAAGCGCGCCGAGCGGATGCTTTCTTTGCGGTTGCCCGTGTCCACCGGAGTGATGCCGCCGGTCGTCACGTCGGCGAGGTACAGATGGCTCTCCTGCGCCGAGAGGGTCTGCAAGATCAGCAAGGTCTTGCCATCGGCCGACCAGTCGAGCGGCACCCACGTGCCCTGCTGCCCGGCAACCACGAGGTGCGGCCTGGCGCCGGCCGCGCCGATGTCGACGACGTAGATGTCGAAGCCCGCGGCGCTCCGCTCGTTGCCGTAGAACGCGAGGTGCTTGCCGTCCTTCGACCAGACGAGATCGCCGTGGCGCGAGTCGCCGCTCGTCAGCCTGCGCACACTGCGGTCCGCCAGGCTGTAGTAGTAGACCTGGGCGTTCTCATCGCCGTTGTGATCCATGAGAAAGGCAAAGCCCGTGGCCGCCGTTCGCGGCGCGGCCGCCGCCGTCACCGGATCGGCGTAATAGGTGAGCTGCTCGCGCATGCCGAGAGCCGCGGCGACCCTGTGAATCTGCGCCGTGTCGCCGAAGCGCGTGCTGACGAGCATGCTGCCGTCCGGCAGCCAATCGAGGAAGGTCGCCTCGCGCGACTCGGTGTACGGCGCGAGGCGCGAGGCGAGCTTCAGATCGACGGGTCCCACGCCCTCGAGGACGAGGTCGCCGCGCGCCTGGTGGTACGGGACGCGCAGCGGCGGCTGCGAGGTGGCGACGAGCGGCGCGCAGGCGAGCGGAAGCAGCGCGGCGGCGCGGAGGCGCGTGGCAGCGCGAAGCCACGCGGTAGCACGAAGCCACGC
>JASHSR010000510.1 GCA_030038645.1 Gammaproteobacteria bacterium | reverse complement strand
CCCTCGCCTACGGAGTCGGCGCGCAGGTCCACTTCGGCCCCTTCGCCGCGCGGCTCGAGGGCGAGCGCCTGAGCGGCACGGGCAGTCCGTTCCTCGTCTCCGTCGGAGTCACCTGGGCGCCATAACCGCGCCGCCGAGCTGTCTCGCCGCCACGCCATCGCTCGACCGCGCCGGCACACCGCGGTGCCGTCTCGCCGCCAGGCCGCCGCGCCGTCCCCCGGTCTCACCGTCTCCCGCAACAACGGACTGTCGCCCGGGCCTCCAAATCCGGGACGCGGATTTCACCTCCACGCCGTAACGCCGTACGGCAGCAGCTTGAGCGGGCCGGATCTTTAGTACATAATCGCTGTCCTTAAGGTCATTCGGTGCATTTTAATGCACCAAAGTCTCTTTGGTACACAAATTCTGCGCGGGCTGCGCCAAAGTACCCGCGGGGAGATCACGTCAGTGGACCGCGAAGCAACCCGCAACGCGTGGCGACTCTTCAACCTCCGCGAGAGTCCTTTCTTTCAGGAGCCCCTGCAAGCCGGCACACGCTATCCGATGACGCTCTTCGTCGGCCGCGCGGAAGATACCGATCGGCTCCTCGGCAAGATCGCGAGGAGCCCGGGCTCGAGTCGGCAGACGGTGCGCGGAGGTGTGGGCGTCGGCAAGTCCACGCTGGCCCAGCATGTCAAGGCGGAGGTCGCCTCGGACGGCATACTGTCCACGCCCGCGGCGGTGAGCATTGGCTCCTCGCTCACCCTCGACCAGTTCTGCGCGCTCATCCTGAGAAGCGTGCTCGATGCGCTGGTGGGCACGAAGCCGCGACATCCCGCGCTCCAGCGGCGGCTCGAGCGGGCTCCGGCGATGCGCCAGGCCGGCCAACTGGTACGCATCTATCAGGCGACGAGCCGAGGCGGGGGACTGAGTGTGGCCGGCTTCGGCGGCTCTGTGAGCCATACGACGACTCCCGTTACGCCGAGTACGGCGACGCCAAGCCTCGTGATACAGGAGCTGCTGAGGGAATTGGTCGGGCTCGCTCGCGAGGAGCTCGGCGCCAAGGCCATACTCGTGCACGTAAACAATCTCGAGAATCTCATCGAGGCGAACGCCGAGCGGGCTGCCGCGCTGCTGCGGGACGCGCGCGACATCTGCTTCATGGTGGAAGGATTCCACTGGCTCATCGTCGGAACGGTTGACGCCGTGCGCACAGCTGTCGACGCGAAGCCGCAGCTTGCAACCGTCTTCTCGACACCGCCGGCCCTTGCGCCACTCTCGGAACAGGAGCTGCAAGAGCTGCTGCGCAAACGATATGCGGCGTTGCGGCGGGACACCGATCGCCCGGCCCGTGCCCCCGTCGATTCCGAGGCCGTCGCCGCTCTTTATCGTCTGTTTGACGGCGACCTGCGCGGTACCTTCACGGCGCTCGATGAGGCGTCCGGCGAGCTTCTGGGATTCGGCGCCGGCGGTCCGGAAGCGGCGCTGACGCTGAAGGACATAGGCCCCTTCCTCGTCCGCTGGTACGCGCAGCGCGCTGTAGAGCGCCTCGGCGCGGCGACGGTCGCCGCGCTGCATAAGCTCGTGCAGCGCTACGCCGAGGAGCCCTTCACCCTGCGCGCCGTACGGGACGAGGTGCTCGAAACCCGCAACAATACCGTCGCGCGGCGATTCCTCGAGCAGCTCCTGCGACACAGCTACGCGACGGAGCACCCCGATCGACTGCCGAGCGGCGGCCGCCCCGCAACACAGTACGCGATCGCAGGAGCCGCAAAGCTCGCCGGCGCGCTCCTTCCAACACGGCCCTCACCTCGGCGCCGATGAGGTCCTGCACGGTTCTGCTTGCCGTATCGGGAAACGACGTCCCGCGAGAGGGCATTAACGGACGTCATTAGAATCGCGCAAAGGTCCAAGTGACACCTTGACAACCGCCTCGGGGCCGGTATTCTGCGCCGCTCCTCGCGGCACGCGCCGATCGCTTTCCCTCCTGCTGACTCCCTTACAGACGCCCGAATATGGATCTCGACATCGAAGCCGACCTGTCGGATATAGACGACGAGCCAACCGACGTGCGCCCAGGTACTCTTCCACTGCGTTTGATGCTCCGGGGCGATCTTGACGACCTCGCCTGCACCCTGCTTCACCTGCGGGCAGTCCAAGCCTTCGATCATGGGGCCGCACGATATCCGATTCATCGCGTCCTGCGCTGCGCCGCCCGCGGGCCGATGCCCGAGCTCTTTGACGACTTCGCGCTGCGCGCGGGCCTCGCCGCGCAGCGCTTAGACTCGGGGTCGCTGCTGCTCGACGGGCCGGGCGTGTTCGCCGCATTGCAGGGTCAGCGCAAGGCGGACTACACCTCTTGCGCATTCACCCTCTGGACGGACACTCCCCGTCGCGCGGACGCGCTCCACGCGACTCTGCTCGGCATCGTGGGCGACCGCCTGATGCGCGAGGAGAGATTCACCGTGGACTGGCGCTTCTCCTGCGGAGATCTCGGTCTCGGCAGCACCTCGTTCGAGGAGATCGCGGATCCCGAGCTGCTCGACGAAGCCTATCCGACGCTCGGTGAGCCCGTGGCTCAGTTCATCGAGCGCTATCTCGCCGCCCGCGAGACGGTCCTCATCCTGCAGGGGCCGCCTGGCACGGGCAAGACTCGCCTCGTGCGCGCCATTCTCGCCGCCCTGTCCCGCCGCAAGGGCGAGAGCGCAAGCGTGCTGTACACGGCCGACCGGCGCGTGCTGCAGGGCGACCGCATCTTCGTGCAGTTCATCACCGGCTCGCACGATGCGTTCGTGGTCGAGGACGCGGACCACATCCTCGCCTCGCGCGCGAATGGCAACGTCGACCTGCATCGATTCCTCGCGGTTGCCGACGGCGTGGTGCGCGCGCAGGGACGGAAGATTCTGTTCACCACGAATCTTCCGAACGTCGGCGATATCGACGATGCGCTTCTGCGCCCGGGCCGGTGCTTCGGCAACGTCAGGACCCGGGCGCTCGATCGGGCGGAGGCGGAGAAGCTGATCGAGAGGCTGTGCGGCAGCCGAGAGGCGCTGCTTGCGCAGGTCGCGGCGAGAGCGCTGCCCCCGGGGACGCGGTCGGCGACGCTCGCGGCGATCTACCGGGCGCTCTGAGCCATAACGCTCAGGCTGTTACGAGCGGCTGCCATCGCAATTGACATTTCCGTAAGACAATCATAGTCGCAAGAGTGATATAGTGTGACCGTCGTCACATTCTGGACGTGACGAGCGAAGGGTGACTGAGTTCGAGCGGGGAATGGAGCGGAATCGGTCACTATCCTTTGCGAACGAGGCGCAGATGATGCCAGCTAGCGCATCCGAGATCGAGGAAGCCCCCGTGACGACCGCCGCCGCCGTGGCAGACTATCTGCTCGTCGAGGCGCGTCAGCGTGGCGAACTGCTGACCAACCTCAAGCTCCAGAAGCTCCTCTACTACGCGCAGGCGTGGTATCTCGCCCTGTACGGCCGCCCGCTGTTTGCGGAGGATTTCGAGGCTTGGGTCCACGGGCCGGTGCTGAGGTCGCAGTATCTGCGCTTCAAGCCTGAGCCCGGCTGGGCGTCGATCACCGCGCCCGTCGAGCGTCCGTCCCTACCGGAGGCCATCGAGAAATTCCTAGATGAAATCCTCGATATCTTTGGCATCGAGAGCTCGATCGCACTTGAGATGATGACGCATCGCGAGCGACCGTGGCTCGAAGCCCGAGACGGACTACCGGCGGGGGAACCCTCGAGCGCGCGGATTTCCAAGCGCACAATGATGGAATTTTACCGCTCTATGCAGGCCAAATAGAGCGGCTGGCTCGTGGTCAAAAAATCGCGGCTGCCGCCGCCGCCAGGCCCAATCCGCAAGACGGATGTTCGCGGGGAGCGATTGGTGTTCTCGTTTCGATTTTTCACCGATGATGAGGCGCTTTGTCCTAGGAACCGTCCGGACGATTACACGCAAACACTCATGGAACGGCTGCGCGACCTGTCAAATTGGACTGTGGCAGACTTCGTTGAGAAGCGGTCAAAGACAGTCCGCAACCATCCAATCACGTGGTCGGAGACTTCTCGAGCCGCCGGATTCGCGCATCTTCCGGAGCAAGTCCGGGACGACCCAGCATGGCAGTTCAGCCTATCTGCGAACGAGCACGGCCGCGTGCACGGGCTACTTATCGGCAGCCTCTTTCATGTCGTATGGCTCGACTGCAACCATCAACTCTATCCGCAGCGCTGAGACGAATCGGCTGTCCTAGTATCTTGCACATTGATTCCATGGTGGGTGCTGAGGGACTCGAACCCCCGACATTCGCCGTGTAAAGACGACGCTCTACCAGCTGAGCTAAGCACCCGCGCCGAGGCGGAATGTAGCAGGGCTCTTCCCACCCGG
>JASHSR010000048.1 GCA_030038645.1 Gammaproteobacteria bacterium | reverse complement strand
GTCCGCTATGGCGTCGATCCTTACGCGGACGCTGCGCGATCCACGACGGGCCGGTCGCCAACGGTGCCGCTCTCGGCCGGTCGCTCGGTGATCGACTGCACGGGTCTCGCCGCCCGCAGGGCATTGAGCGATCTGCGGGGCGTCAAAGGGGAGATGCTGCTCGTGAGGCTCCCCGACATCGCTCTGTCGCGTCCCATCCGCGTGCTGCATCCTCGCATTCCGCTCTACATCGTTCCGCGTGGCGAGGGGCTCTACATGATCGGCGCGACGACGATCGAGAGCGATCAGGCGACTCGCATCTCCGCCCGCTCGATGCTCGAGCTGCTGAGCGGCGCGTACGCGCTGCATCCTGCGTTCGGGGAGGCGGAGATCGTCGAGATCGGCACGGGCGTGCGGCCCGCCTTTCCCGACAATCTGCCGCGGATCCGCCGGCTCGGCGATGCGCTCTACGTGAACGGACTGTACCGCCACGGCTTTCTCCTCGCGCCTGCGCTCGCGCGCAGAGCGGCGGAGGCCGTGCTGCACGGCCGCTTCTCTCCGGAGGTGATGGCTGATGAGGATTCTCGTGAACGGCGCCTGGCGTGAGACAGCCGCGCCGGATCTCGCGACGGTGCTCGAGGAGATGGGGCTCGGCGGCGCCGCCGTCGCGACGGCGCTCAACGGCGAGTTCGTCCCCACGAGCGCGAGGGACGGCGCGCGCATGGCCGAGGGCGACCGCCTGGAAGTGCTCGCTCCCATGCAGGGGGGTTAGGTGCTGAAGCTCTACGACGCCGAGCTCTCCTCGAGGCTGCTGCTCGGCACCTCGCGCTACCCCTCCCCGGCGATCCTCACGGAGGCGATCCGCGCCTCGCGCGCGGAGATCGTGACGGTCTCGCTGCGGCGGGAGTCGGGCGGCGAGCGGGCGGGGCAGGGCTTCTGGTCGATCATCCGCGGCCTCGGGATACGCGTGCTGCCCAACACCGCCGGCTGCCATTCGGTGAAGGAGGCGGTGACGACGGCGCAGATGGCGCGGGAGGTGTTCGGCACCTCGTGGATCAAGCTCGAGGTCATCGGCGAGGACGACACTCTGCAGCCGGACGTGTTCGGGCTCGTCGAGGCGGCGCGCACGCTCGTCGCGGAGGGATTCCAGGTCTTTCCGTACACCACCGAGGATCTCGTCGCCGCCGAGCGATTGCTCGCGGCGGGCTGCAAGGTCTTGATGCCTTGGGGCGCGCCCATCGGCTCCGGCCGCGGCCTCAACAACCTCTTCGGGCTGAAGGCGCTGCGCGCCCACTTCCCGGACGTGCCGCTCGTCATCGACGCCGGCATCGGCGTGCCCTCCCATGCCGCGCAGGCGATGGAGCTTGGATTCGACGCGGTGCTGATCAATACGGCGGTCGCCGAAGCGGCCGAGCCGGCCCGGATGGCGGCCGCATTCGCGCAGGCGGTCGAGGCCGGCCGGGCGGCGCGGCTTGCCGGGCCGATGGAGCCGCGCGACATGGCGGTGCCCTCCACGCCCGTGATTGGAAAAGCCTTTCTCGGCTGACCATGCCGCTCCCCCGCGTTTATCCGATCGTGGACAGCGCCGCGTGGGTGCGGCGGCTCCTGCCGCTCGGCGTGCGCCTCGTGCAGTTGCGCGTGAAGGACCGTTCGCTCGATGAGGTGCGCGGAGAGATCGTGGAGTCGAGAGGGCTCTGCGCGCGCTCGGGCGCACAGCTGATCGTCAACGACTACTGGCGCCTCGCGCTCGAGGAGCGCTGCGACTTCGTGCACCTCGGCCAGGGAGATCTCGACGGCGCGGACACCGCCGCGTTGCGCAGAGCCGGGATCCGGATCGGCATCAGCACGCACGATCACGCGGAGCTCGACCGCGCACTCTCGCTCGATCCCGACTACGTCGCTCTCGGCCCGATTTACCCGACGCTGCTCAAGGTCATGCCGTGGGCGCCCCAGGGACTCGAGCGGCTCACGGAATGGAAGGGACGGGTGGGTCGCATTCCGCTCGTCGCGATCGGCGGCCTCACGGCCGAGCGGCTGCCGGGCGTCTTCGCGGCCGGTGCGGATGTCGCCGCCGTCGTGACCGACATCGTCCGCAACGCCGACCCCGAAGCGCGCACGCGAGAGTGGCTCGCGGCAGCCGCACAGGAGTCGCCCACGGCGGCACGGGAATCGCCTGCGGCGGCGGCGCGGGAATCGCCCACGCCCGCAACACGGGAATCCCCCGCGGCCACGACGCACGGAGCGCATTGAGCAGGCGAGGAGCGGACCATGAGCGATCGTTACTCGCGCCAGATCGTGCTTCCCGAGGTCGGGGCCGAGGGACAGGCGCGGCTCGCCGCCGCGTCGGTCCTCGTGATCGGCGCCGGCGGGCTCGGCTGTCCGGTGCTGCAGTATCTGTGCGCGGCCGGCGTCGGCCGGATCTCGATCGTCGATCCCGACCGCGTGGAGGAGTCGAATCTCCATCGCCAGCCGCTCTATCGCATGAGCGACCTCGGACACGAGAAGGCGCGCGCCGCGCAGGCCGCGCTGCGGCAGATGAATCCTGCGCCCAGGATCGACGCGATCGTGGAGCGCCTGACGCCCGCCAATGCCGCTCGGCTGGTCGCGGAGGCGGATCTCGCGATCGACGCGGCGGACAGCTTCGCGGCAACCTACGTGCTGAGCGATGAGTGCCGGCGCGCGAGAAAGCCGCTCGTCAGCGCATCCGCGCTCGGCCTCGCGGGCTATGTCGGGGCTTTTTGCGGGGGAGCGCCGAGCTACCGCGCCGTGTTTCCCGAGATGCCGCGCCAGGCCGGGTCGTGCGCCGAGGCCGGTGTGCTCGGCACGGCCGTCGGAGTGATCGGCAGCCTTCAGGCTCACATGGCGCTCGCGCTGCTGCTCGGACTCGAGCCCCCGGTGCTCGGCCGCATCGTCACGATCGATTTTCGCACGCTGCGCATCGGGGGCTTCTCCTTCGCGGGCGCGCCGGAGCCGGCCGGCACGGCAATTCCCTTCATCTCGACGAGCGATGTCTCGAGCGCGGACATCGTCATCGACCTGCGCAGCCTCGAGGAGGCGCCGTTCTCGCCGATCGGCGCCGCGCTGCGCATCGGAGTGGACCAGGTCGAGAGGGGCGAGGCGCAATTTCCTGCGGGGCCGCGCGTCGTCCTCTGCTGTCGAACCGGGGTACGCGCCTGGCGCGCAGCTCGGGCCCTTCAGCGGCAGGGCCACTCCAACGTTGCGCTCGTTGCGTTCGGCGCATGAGCCGCCCCGCTGTCCTCGTCATCGCCGGATCGGATTCGAGCGGCGGGGCGGGGCTCGCTCGCGACGTGCGGACGCTCGCGGACTTCGGCGCCGACGCGCTCTGCGTCGTCACCGCCGTGACCGCGCAGTCCGATCGGCGAGTATGGGCTGTGCAGCACATGTCGCCGGCCGTCATTCGCGCGCAGATCGAGGCCGCCTTCGAGACCCGCGAGCCCGGCGCGGTCAAGCTCGGCATGCTGGGCAGCCGCGCGACCGTCGAGGCCGTCGCCGAGGGATTGCGGGGTCACATTGCCGTCCCGTGGGTTCTCGATCCGGTGCTGGCCGCCTCCTCCGGCGGGATGCTCCTCGATGCGGAGGGCCTCGCGACGATGAAGGAGCGGCTCCTGCCGCATGCGGCGCTGGTGACGCCCAACATTCCGGAAGCGGCCGCGTTGCTCGATGAAGGCCCAGCCGCCGTGCAGGGGGTGGCTGTTTCGCAGGGGGTAGCCGTTGCGCAGGGGTCAGCCGTTTCGCAGGGGTCAGCCGTTTCGCAGGGGCCGGCCGTTGCGCAAGGGCTGGCTGGCGGGGGGGCCGCGGCGGATCCGGAGCGCGCAGCGGGCGAGGATCTGGTCGGCGGCGAGGCCGCGCTCACGGCACAGGCACGTCGGATTCTCGCGCTCGGGCCGCGCGCAGTCCTGCTGAAGGGGGGGCACGCCCGCGGGGACGAGGCGGTCGACTGGCTCGTGTTGCGAGGTCAACTCCCGGAGCGAATCGGATCGCCGCGCATCGCGGCCGTGCAACGTGGGACCGGCTGTGCGCTCGCCTCGGCCATCGCGGCGCAGATCGCCGCAGGCACGCCGCTCAACGAGGCATGCCGGCGCGCGAAGGCCTACGTCGTGGACCTGTTGCGCGCCGCCGCGGGCGACCGTTGATTTTGCATTGGGGTAGGTCGAGTATTGAGCCGCTCGACAGCCGGATCGCCGTCCGGCACGAGGGGAGTGCACGCATGGCTGTGGTATTTCCGGACATCCCACTCTACCGGGGCTGGGGCGCTCCGCTTCGCGTCGAATCGGACGCTCGCGACCTCGAGGTTGTCCAAGGCGAGGTGCCCGCGGAGCTCAACGGGACGCTCTATCGGTGCGGGCCCGATCGCCAATATCCCCCGATGTTCAAGGACGATGTCTTCATCGACGGGGAGGGCATGGCGCACATGTTCCGGTTCGACAACGGACACGTCGACTATCGCAGCCGCTGGGTGCGCAACGAGCGCTTCCTTCTTCAGGATAAGGCGCGCCGTTCCTTGTTCGGCCGCTACCGCAACCGCTACACCAACGATCCGAGCGTCGCGGGCAAGAGCATGGGCACGGCCAACACGAACGCGGTCTGGCACGGACGGAAGCTCCTGATCCTCAAGGAGGACTCGCTGCCGGTCGAAGTGGACCCCGACACGCTCGAGACGCGCCGCACCTGGAATTTCGAGGACGCCGTGCGCGCGGTGAGCCTCACCGCGCATCCGAAGCTCGATCTGCACCGCAACGAGCTCCTCATGTTCTCGTATCAGGCGCGCGGGGACTGCACGCGGGACTTCGTGTTCTACATCGCCGATGCCGCCGGGAAGATCGTGCACGAGACCTGGTTCGAGATGCCCTATCCCGGCATGGTGCACGACTTCGCCGTGACGGACACTCACATCATCGCTCCGTTCTTTCCCCTCATCACGGACCTCGAGGTGATCAAGCGCGGCGGCCCGTTCTATCAATGGCATCCGGACCAGCAAAGCCACTTCGCGATCCTGCCGCGGCGGGGTCCTGCGAGCGAGATTCGCTGGTTCCGCGGCCCTGCCGTGAGCGCGGGCCACATGATGAACGCGCACAACGAGGGCTCGAAGGTGCATCTCGATCTGTGCCTGTATCAGGGCAACTGCTTCGAGTTCTTTCCGAGCTACGACGGCTCGCCCTACAAGCCCGCTGCGCCATTCCTGACCCGCCTCACGTTCGACCTCGGCGGAAAGCACGACGGGTACGAAGCGAGGCTGCTCTCGCAGACGCCGTGCGAGATGCCCAAGTGCGACGATCGATACGTGGGCAAGGCGTACCGGTACGGATATGGCATTTGCCGCTCGCCGGCGGCGCGGGCGGGAGAGATGGGCTTCGGCGCCATCGGCTGCTTCGATCACCAGCGCGGCACGCTCGCCACTTGGACGGCGGGCGAGAACAGCGGCGTTCACGAGCCGAACTTCGTCGTGCGCCCGGGCGCGCCGGAGGGCGAGGGCTATCTCCTCGTCATCGTCAATCGCTTTGCCGAAAGCCGCAGCGATCTCGCCGTGCTCGATGCGCGGCGGCTCTCCGATGGGCCGGTCGCCCTTCTCAAGCTCCCGGTGCGCGTGCGCTCGACGTTCCACGGCATGTGGGTTCCGGAGCGCGCGCTCGCGACTGGGACGTACCTCACCTGACGCCCGCCGGCTCGCAGGCGCGCCACGCGGCTATTCGCCGGACACTTTTGATAGCATGCCGGCCGCGGTGCCTCGATGGCCGGATGGAGAGGTGGCAGAGCGGTTGATTGCACCGGTCTTGAAAACCGGCAGCCCTTCACGGGGCTCGGGGGTTCGAATCCCTCCCTCTCCGCCACTGCGCGCCTGAGCGCGTTTGATTCCGCAAGAGAGCGGCTCGCCGGCCGCGCCTTTCTCTGCGCGAGATTTCCAATATATTTATAATTATATCAATATATTATAGCGCATATCTCTAGCGATACATCGGCCCCGAGTCGCAAGTCCGGGCAGAGCTGGCGCTCGGCGATGCGGTGGACGGCATCGCCTCGGCGCCTCAGACTGCCGCCACTCCAATCTGATGAGACGAGCCCGTGAGTGATCGGACTGCCGCGCGTCGGCGCCTGCTCGCCCTGTATGCGCTGTGCCTCGGCGTGCTGATGATCGTCCTCGACACGACGATCGTCACCGTGGCGCTGCCCTCGATCCAATCGGCCCTTGCCTTCTCGCGCGCCGGGCTCACCTGGGTGCTCAATGCGTATCTGCTCACGTTCGGCGGCTTTCTGCTGCTCGGCGGGCGTCTCGGCGATCTGTATGGACAGCGGCGTCTGTTTCTCGCCGGGCTCTGTGTGTTCACGCTGGCCTCGCTCGTGTGTGGGCTCGCGCAGACGCAGCCGGAGCTGGTCGCCGCGCGCGCGGTGCAGGGCGTAGGCGGCGCGGTCGTGGCCGCCGTCTCGCTGTCGCTCGTCATGAGCCTGTTCGTCGAGCCGGCCGAGCGCGCCATGGCGATGGGCGTGTATGGGTTCATCGGCGCGGCCGGCGGCAGCGTCGGGGAGCTTCTCGGTGGGATTCTGACGCAGACGCTCGGCTGGCATTCGGTCTTTCTCGTCAACATTCCGATCGGCATCGGCGTGTATGCGCTCTGCGCTGTGCTGCTGCCTCGCGAAGCCGCCTCACAGGCGCCGCGCTCGCACGATGTCGCAGGAGCCGTCGCGATCACCGCCGCGTTGATGTTTGCGGTGTACGCTGTGGTCAATGCCAACAATATCGGGTGGGTATCCGTCCGGACGGGCGGCTTTCTCGGGCTCGCAGTGGCGCTGTTGCTCGCGTTCCTCGCCATCGAGTCGTACGTCGTGGAGCCGCTCGTGCCTCTGCGGCTGTTTCTGCTGCGCAATCTCGCCGCCGCGAACGTCGTCTCAGCGTTGTGGGCGGCCGGGCTGTTCGCTTGGTTCGTGATCTCCGCGCTGTACCTGCAGCGCGTCCTTCACTACGATCCGCTGCGCGTCGGGCTCGCCTTCCTGCCGGCCGACTTGATCATGGCGGCCTTCTCGGCGGGCCTCTCCGCGCGCATGGTGGTGCGGCTCGGCATTCGCGGACCGCTCACGATAGGCTTGCTGCTCGCGGCCCTCGGTCTGGCTCTCTTCGCGCGCGCCCCGCTCGAGGGCACATTCGTCTGGGATGTCTTGCCGGGGATGACTCTTCTCGGACTCGGCGGCGGCATGGCGTTCAATCCGGTGCTCCTCGCCGCGATGAACGACGTGGGTCATCACGAGTCGGGACTTGCCTCCGGCGTCGTCAACACATCGTTCATGATGGGCGGCGCGCTGGGCCTTGCCGCGCTCGCAAGCCTGGCCGACGTGCGAACCGGCGCGTTGCAGCGCGCCGGCTCTGGTTCGCTCGCCGCACTGAATGGCGGCTATCATCTCGCGTTCGGGCTCGGCGCGCTGCTCACCGCGCTCGCGGCGCTGATCGCCGTCCTCGTGCTCTCTGCAGCGCGCCAGTCCGCCGAGGCGCTCTCGGAGCCTTACCCGGCGGACCGCGCCGCCGACACTCGCCCGGGCCGGGCCCTCTAGGGGAGCGGCCAGATCTGGATGGAATCCGGATCGATGTCGACACGGCACGGATCGCCCGGCCGAGCCGAGCCGTGTCCATCGATGAGCCTGATGAGCGCGTCGCCCAAGCGGACCGTGACCTGCCGGTCGATGCCGCTCAACGTCACGCTCTGCACGACGCCTGGATAGGCTCCGGCCGCGCCGATCCGCGCGCGCGCGGGCGAGCAGCTAAAGCCCACCCGCTCGCCGGACCTCAAAGGCGGCCCGGCGACGGCGAGCGTCACGCCGCGGCCGACTGCGATGCAGTCCGGGCCGGCTGCCGTACCTTCGGCGGCATTCTCGGCGCCGAGCAGGCGCGCGGCTCTCTCGCTCACCGGGCGTCTGAAGACCTCGGCCGTCGGTCCGGACTGCAATGCACGGCCCTCCTCGAGCAGCAGGATCTCATCGGCGAGGAGCGCCGCTTCCGCCGGATCGTGAGTGACGAGGACGGTTGCCGCGGCGATCTCCTCTTGAAGCGCGAGCAGCTCCTGCCGCAGGCGCGAGCGCAGGGGCGCATCGAGCGCCGAGAAGGGCTCATCGAGCAGCAGCAGGTTGGCCGGCCGCACGAGCGCGCGGGCGAGGGCGACTCGCTGCTGCTGTCCGAGCGAGAGAGCCGCCGGCCGGCGCTGCTCGAGGCCGTGCAGGCCGAGCCGCCCGATCCAGTGCTTGGCGGAGAGCGGCTCGGCCCCAACGGGAAACCGCAGCTGCTCGAGCACCGTGAGGTGGGGAAAGAGTCCGTAGCTCTGCGGAACGTACGCGACCGCTCGCCGAGCCGGATCGAGCCCGGAGAGCTCCGCGCCGTTGACGACGATGCTGCCGCGATCGCAGGGCTCGATGCCCGCGATCAGCTTGAGCGTCAACGACTTTCCCGATCCGGAGGGCCCGAGGATCGCGAGGCGGCGCGCGTGCGGCGACCAAGCGAGGCTCAGATGGAAGCTGCCGAGCCGCTTCTCGAGTTGTAGCGCGAGCGTCGTCGACTCGGTGCGCACGGATGTCGGACGCCGTGCGGGATCGGCGGGAAGGACGGCGGGGCGCTCGCCGAGCGAGGCGAGGCCGCGCGACGCGAGCGCTTGCGAGGCGCGCTCTTCCGAGCCACCGCGACGGCTCCCGAGCGTCCCGCTCAGGATCATGACGCCGAGCGCAACGATCAGCGTCGGCAGCAGCACGGGCAGCATCGCCGGCAGTCCCTGCGCGCCGAACGCCACATAGGTGTAGACCGGCAGGGAATAGGGGTGATACGCCACCATGACCGTCGCGCCGAACTCGCCGAAGGCGCGCAGCCATGCGAGCAGCAGCCCCGGGAGAATGGCCGGCCAGGCGATCGGGACGCTCACGCGGAAGAACAGCTCGAGCGGCCGGTGGCCGAGCGTGGACCCGACGGCCTCGAGGATCGGATCCGCCGAGGCGAACGCCGAGCGCGCCGCGATGATGAGAAACGGCGAGGCGACGAAGACCTCCGCGAGCACGATGCCGGCGAACGAGTCGGTGAGCGCTCCGCCGAGCGCGTGTCCGAGCGGCGTGCTGTAGCCGACGAGGAACAGCAGCAGGATGCCGCTCGCAAGCGGCGGCAAGGCGAGCGGCAGCTGAACGAGAAAGCCGAGCGCCGAGATCGTCCGACCCGGCGTCCGCGCGAGCAGATACCCGAGCGGAATGCCTCCGATCGCGATGAGGATCGTCGCGGTGGTCGCGCTCGCGATCGAGATGGCGCAGGCGTGCAGCAGCGCAGCCGTGTCGACCGATGCCCAGTCGGCAAGGCTCGCCTGCTGAGCGCCCGCAATGAGCGGAGCGATCAGATAGACCGCGAGGAGTCCTGCGAGCCACGGCAGGGGCGCAGGAATGCGGCGCGTCAGTTTGCCTGGTCGAGCAGCGATCGCAGGTCTCGTGGCACGGCGCGCGCGGCTCCGGTGAGCGCCGGCTTCTGCAGCGCAAGTCCGTGCTCTTTCAGCAGCCGGCGTCCGCCGGGACCGAGCAGAAAGGCGACGAACCGGTCGGCCGCGGCGGGATGCGGCGCATCGCGCAGGATGGTGACGGTGTAGACCGCCTTGGGAGCGATCGCGGCCGGCAACGTCACCGCCGGAACCCGAGCATCCGCGGTCTCGGTCGAATAGAAGAAGCCCACGTCGATCAGGCCCGATTGCAGCCGCCCGACCAGCGCCTCCTCGGGCAGCACCTGCGCCGGGTTCTCCGGCTCGCCGAGCACGCGCCGGGAGAGGTCCGTGATGCCGTAGAAGGTCGCGGCCTGACTCATCAGCTGCAAGGTAAGCGCCCCTTTCGGATCGAGCTTCGGATCCGTGCGCCCGATTCGGATGCCCGGCTGCATCAGCACACGGTACCACGGCTCGCCTTTGAAGTCGGCGGCGAAGCGGCTCGAGGGGTTATAGCCGATGACGAGAGGCGATTGCGCGAAGGAGATGTACCAGCTCACGCGCGAGCCGTTCGGCGGACCCATCAGCCGCGCGTTGACCTTGGGGTTCGCGCTGATGAACACGTCCGCCGCGCGAAGCCTGCCTTTGATCTGGCTCGCGAGCCCGTTCGAGCCTCCGGCATACCCCTGGAACCTCTCGCCGGTCGTCCGCTCGAACGCCGGGCCGATCCCGCGCTCCATCAGATTCACGAGCGATCCGGCGTAGAGCACGTTGACCGCTTGCTGGGCGGAGACGGCCGGAGCGCGGCCCGCCCAGAGCGCGGTGGCGAGCAGGCCGAGCGCGCCCGCCACGCTTCTCTTTCTTCGCACGAGCTTGATCTGCATCCTGACGCTCCCAAGTGCCTGCGATCGGCGGTCGCCGCCTTTCGTTCCGGACGGCCGCTATGCCTGAGCAAATACTACGACAGCTGAAGGCTCGTCCCCAACAAGCGCAGGTCCCTGGGCGCGCTCATGCTTAGCATGGGGGCTCATCCCGAGCGGACGCGGCCCGGCGGCGTCGGCCAGCGACGGCCAGCGACGGCCAGCAACGGCCAGCGACGGCCCCGAGGAGGACTCGCCCCGACGAGGCTGCGACGCGCGGAGCCGGCCCGCGCGTTGACAAGGCGGAGGGCCGTCCCTACGCTTCCTGCGAAAAAGTCGGCACGGGCCGCCGGGACTCGCGGGCGCGCGGCGTGGAGGACAGCAGATGATCATCGAGGACGAATTCCAGCTCACGCAAGCTGTCCTCGCCGAGACGGAGAGGACGGCGGACCCGCGGCTGAAGCAGATCCTGCAAGCGCTCATCCGGCATCTGCACGGCTTCGCCCGTGAAGTGCGCCTGACGGAGAAGGAATTCGATCAGGCGATCAATCTCGTGACCGCGCTCGGGCATCACACGACAGACAGCCATAACGAGACGCGCCTGATCGCCGGCTCGCTCGGGCTCTCCGCGCTGGTGTGCCTCATGAACAACGGCGACCACGGCAAGCGGCAGACGTCGGCGAATCTGCTCGGACCGTTCTGGCGCGCGGGGGCGCCGCGCATGAAGAACGGCGCCTCGATCGTGCGCTCGCCGACCCCAGGCCGGCCGCTCTTCTTCACCGGCCGCATCGTGGACCTCGACGGCAATCCCGTCGCCGGCGCGGAGATCGACGTGTGGCACGCCTCGCCCGCCGGCCTCTACGAGAATCAAGATCCCACGCAGGCCGAGTGGAACCTTCGAGGCAGGTTCACGAGCGACGAGCACGGCCTGTTCGCCTATCGCAGCGTCAAGCCCTCGGGCTATCCGGTGCCGATGGACGGCCCGACCGGCGCCCTGCTCACGGCGCAGCGGCGCCATCCGTTCCGCCCGGCGCATCTGCACTCGCTCATCTATAAGCCGGGCTTCAAGACCATGACTTCCCAGATCTACAGCCACGACGACCCGCTCCTCGAGACCGACGCGCAGTTCGGCGTCACGCGGACGCTGATCGGCCACTACGTGCTGCACGAGGGCGAGGCCGCCCCGGACCCCGATGTCAAGGAGCCCTGGTACAGCCTCGAGCACGTCTTTGTCCTCGAGCCGGGCGAGGCCTGGCTGCCCACCCCGCCGGTCTCGGCGAAGAAGCGCGCCGAGCCGCAGGCGGCGCGTGAGCCCGAGCGCAGCGGCGCGCCTGCGTGAGCGGCAGCGGGGAACCGGCATGACCGACGGCGCAGTGCTCGCATGAGCGGCCTCGGCGCGCCGGCGGCCGAGCTCACCGCCGAGGCAATGGAGGCGTGGATCCGGGGCTATTTCGACGCCTGCAATGCGGGCGACATCGAGCGGATCGCGAGCTACTTCGAGCCCGACGCCGTCCACTACTTTCCGCCGGGCATGTACGGGGGGCCGTTCCGCGGCGCGCACACCATCGCGCGCAAATGGCACGACGCGGTGAGCGGGCTCGGATCGGTCTGGACCCTCGATCAGGTGCTGTGCGATCCGCCGAGGCGGCGCGCCGTCGTCGAATGGAGCCATCTCAAACGCCGCTCAGGGGTGCTGCTGCGCGGCGATGAGTGGTACCTCTTCAGCGCGCGCGGACTCATCGCGGAGATCCGCGCGTACTACGCCTCTCCCCAGGACCCGTCGCTTCAGACGCTCGAGCTTGCGGGCTTTG
>JASHSR010000509.1 GCA_030038645.1 Gammaproteobacteria bacterium | reverse complement strand
CGCCTCGACCCCCTGACCACTCCGAAACCGGACGTCTTCCAAAGGGGCTATGTCAGGAGGTCTGTATTTAGGCTGCTGTACGGCCGGCGCATCATTTGAAGGCATTATGGGACCGGCAGCCCCGCGCGACCGTGTCCGCGAGGGCCTGTTAAATCGCCGAGTCGTTATGCGCGCCGGATCTCCGAGAAGGGTCTCGGAGAAGCTTGATTAGTCCATCAAGCTTAGCTAAGCTATCAGAATGAGCGAGAAGGCCGTCAATATCCACGACGCGAAAACCCAGCTTTCGCGCCTCATCGCCCGAGTGGAGCGGGGGGAACGAATCGTGATCGCCAGAGCGGGCAAGCCCGTTGCGGAGCTCCGACCTGTGCGTAAGACGAAGAAGCGCTTCCGCCCGCTTGACGACCCGCTCTTGCGGGTGGAGGAGTATAGCTACGACGGTCCCATTGGTCCGACGGCCAATGAGGACATCGACCGCACTGTTTATGGCATCTAGAGGAGTCTTTGGCGACACCTCGTTCTTTTTCGCACTCATCGCCAAGCGCGATCCCGCTCATCGTCCCGCCGTCACAGCCTATGAGAAGCTGCTGCAAGCCGGCGGTCGCGTCGTAACCACAGATTACATCGTGGATGAAACGCTCACACTGACGAAGGCCCGCATCAACGCGCGAGCCACCCTCACGCTGCTCGATCGAATCGAGCGATCGGAAGCGATTGACCTTGAGCTGCTCGGCGGCGAAAGGTTCCTATCTTCCAAGCAGTATTTCCGCGAGCATTCGGATCACGGTTACTCCTTCACTGACTGTACAAGCTTTGTCGTGATGGAGGAATTGAAGCTCCGTGCTGTCCTGACCACCGACCGGCACTTCAAGGAAGCAGGTTTCGAAGTACTCCTTCCCACGGCGTGACGGCATCTGTGGTTGCACAATATATGGACCGTGCCGCATCCCGCTGAGGGACCGCTTGGGAACCGGGCCGGCGCCGCTCCCCGGGCCGCACCCGCAGCGCGGCGAGGTGAATGGTGCCCGGGGCCGGACTCGAACCGGCATGGGGTTGCCCCCGAGGGATTTTCTTACCCGCTACAGCTTTCGCTGCTGCGCGGCGCTCGAGGCTCGAGGCCTCCTGCGTCCCGCATTTGGGGTCTGGACTTTACCTTTGCCGTGCCGCGCTGCCCTGGCGCATACGGGCGCCGTGGCGCGCGGTTTAGGCAGGGGCCGTCAAGTCTCTACACTTTCCTCGGCCGGCGCATCCGCGCGGCGAGTGCGCCGCGCAAGATCGCGCTCGATCGGGGCTTAGCTCGGTATTGCAGCCACCGCGACGTGCTGCTGTTCCACCGACTTTGACCCCATTCACACCAGGGGTTTCCCGGCCTGGGTGCTCAATGGCTCAAGTCCCTTGCGTCTACCGATTTCGCCACCCGGGCAAGGGGTGCGCCGCCGATTCTACAGAAGTCCCGCCAGAAGTCCCGGGCGATGCCCCGCGGCGTCGAGCGCGGCCGCGCTCGGTTGCGGGCGGCTTCTTATGGCGCTAAGTCGCTGAATTTGGGAAACTATCCTCCTTTGGCGCGGCGATTTCGTGCGTGTCGACGCAACCGCTCCGCCGCGAGGCTGCCGGGGGTGCATGTCCGAGTTGTCATTGCGAGGCGAGGATCTCCACGTGTGGCGCGGCGAGCGCCACGTGCTGCGGGGGCTGGCGGTCGAGGTCGCAGGCGGCGAGGTGCTGCAGGTTACGGGCGCGAACGGAGCCGGCAAGACGACCCTCCTCAGGGCGCTCAGCGGAATGCTGTACCTCGAGGAGGGGCGGGTCGTCTGGAACGGACGGAACGTGCGCGAGGATTTGCCGGCTTTTCACGGGGCGCTCACCTACCTCGGGCACGAGCCTCCGCTCAAGGCGGATCTCACCGCCTTCGAGAACCTCCGATACTGGGTGGGATTGCGGCGCAAGGTCGCGACGCCCCGGATCTCGAGTGCGCTCGAGTCGGTCGGCGTCCCGGGCCTCGGCGGCGAGCTGGTGCGAACGCTGTCGGCGGGCCAGAAGCGCCGGGTCGCCCTCGCGGCGCTGGTGCTGCTCTCGGTGCCGCTCTGGCTGCTCGATGAGCCGACCACCAATCTCGATCCGGATGGGCAAAAGCTGGTCGGATCCTTGATCGATCGGCACATCCGCGCGGGCGGCCTCGCCATCGCGGCCGTCCATCGCGAGATTTTCGTGAGCCCGCAGCACCTGCGGCGGCTCGAGCTGTCGAAGGGATGAGCGAGACCGCGGCCTCGATCGCGCAGCGCGGGGAGAGGATCCCTTCGGCGCTCGAGGTTGCGCGGCTCGCGCTCGCGCGCGATCTGCGCCTGGCGTTTCGCAAGCGGGAGCAGCTGGTCCAGCCCCTTGCTTTTTTTGCCATCGTGACCACTCTGTTTCCACTGTCGATCACACCGCAGCTCGCGCAGCTGAGGACCATCGCGCCGGGCGTGCTGTGGGTCGCGGCGCTCCTCGCGTCGCTGCTCGCGCTCGAGTTCCTTTTTCGCGATGATGCGCAGGACGGAACGCTCGAGCAGTACGCGCTGTCGGGCCGCTCGCTCACGTGGCTGCTGTTTGCCAAGACGGCGGCGCACTGGCTGCTGACGGGCGTGCCCCTCGCGCTCGTCGCGCCGCTCGCCGCCGGAGCGCTCGGGGCGCCGGCCCGCTCGTTGCCGAGCATCATCGCGCCGGTCGCGGTCGGAACCCTGGCGCTCAGCCTGCTCGGGGCGATCGGCGCGGGGCTCACCCTCGGCGTGAAGCGCAGCGGGGTGCTGCTCTCGCTGCTCACTTTGCCGCTCGCGGTGCCGATCCTGATCTTCGGCGCGCGTGCGACCGAGCTCGCGATCGCGGGCGAGAGCTTCGTTGCGCCGCTCGAGCTGCTTGCGGCCTTCGCCGTCTTGGGATTGACGCTCGCGCCGCTCGCCGCCGCAGCTGCCGTGCGCATCAGCCTGGAGTAGCCTTACGACATGACGTGGACTTGGTTTCATCGGCTCGGCTCGCCGCCCCACATCTATCGGCTCGCCACGCGGCTCACGCCGTGGTTTGCGTGGCCCG
>JASHSR010000508.1 GCA_030038645.1 Gammaproteobacteria bacterium | reverse complement strand
GTCGCGGATGCCGAGACCGCGCCCTTGAGCGATCCGCGGCTGTTCCAGTACCGGATCGACCTCGCGGCGGTGACGGAGGTCTGGCGCCACGGCAGCATCATCACCTCGCAGCTGCTCGACCTGACGGCCGCGGCGCTCGCGAAGGACCCGCAGCTCGCCGGTTTCGCCGGACGGGTCTCCGACTCGGGCGAGGGGCGCTGGACGCTCGAGGCGGCGATCGAGGAAGGCGTGCCCGCGTACGTGCTGAGTGCCGCGCTCTTCAGCCGTTTCGACTCGCGCGGGCGCGGCGCGTTCGCGGACAAGGTGCTCTCGGCCATGCGCCTGGGGTTCGGCGGCCACCAGGAGCGTTGAGCGCCCGGCCGATGCCACAGTCATCCGACGCAGTGGTGCTCTTCGGCGCGACGGGCGATCTGTGCTACCGCAAGATCTATCCGGCGCTCTACCACCTGGTCGAGCGCCGCCGGCTCGATGTGCCCATCATCGGAGTGGCCCGCGCGGGGTGGACGGCCGAGCAGTTCGTGGGCCGCGTGCGCGAGAGCCTCGACAAGTTCGTGCCGCAGGCGGGCGAGGAGGCGGTGCGCCGCCTCTTGGCGCTCATCCGATACGTGGACGGCGATTATCGCCAGGAGGCGACCTTCCAATCGCTGCGCAAATGCCTGGGCAGCGCTTCGCGGCCGCTGCACTATCTCGCGATCCCGCCGAGCATGTTTCCCGTCGTGGTGACGATGCTCGGCTCCTCGGGCTGCGCCGCAGGCGCGCGCGTCGTGGTCGAGAAGCCGTTCGGCCGCGATCTCGCCTCGGCCCTCGCGCTCAACCAGACCCTGCACGAGGTGTTCGATGAGGCGGCGATCTTCCGCATCGACCACTACCTCGGCAAGGAGCCGGTGCAGAATCTCCTCTATTTCCGCTTCGCGAACTCCTTCCTCGAGCCGGTCTGGAACCGCAACTACGTCGCGAGCGTCCAAATCACGATGGCCGAGCAGATCGGCGTCGCGGGCCGCGGCCGCTTCTACGAGGAGGCCGGAGCGATTCGCGACGTGATCCAGAACCACCTGCTGCAGATCGTCGCGTTCCTCGCGATGGAGCCGCCGGTGCGCTTCGCGCGCGATGCGCTGCGCGACGAGAAGGTGAAGGTGTTCCGCGCGATCCGGCCGCTCGATCCGGGACGGATCGTGCGCGGGCAGTTCGAGGGCTACCGCCGCGAGCCCGGCGTCGCGCCCGACTCGCGCGTCGAGACCTTCGCCGCCGCGCGGCTGCAGATCGACTCGTGGCGCTGGAGCGGCGTGCCCTTCTACATCCGCGCGGGCAAGCGCATGCCGGTCACGGCGACGGAGGTCGTGGTCGATCTCAGGGCGCCGCCCGCCAACGTCTTCGGCACGCTCGCTCCCGAGCGGCCGAATTACCTGCGCTTTCGCGTGGGGCCGGATGTCGCGATCGCGCTCGGGGCGCACGCGAAGCAACCGGGATCGGCGATGCAGGGCCGCGAGGTCGAGCTGTTCGTGAGCCAGCAGCAAGGCGAGGAGATGGACGCTTACGAGCGCCTCATCGGCGATGCGACGATCGGGGATGCCGTGCTCTTCGCGCGCGAGGATGAGGTCCAGGCGGCCTGGGCCGTGGTGGACCCCGTGCTCCGCGCGCAGACGCCAGTCTACGAGTATCCGCAGGGCAGCTGGGGCCCGCCGCAAGCCGAGGCGCTCATCGTCGAGGGGCCCTGCGGCTGGCACAACCCCGGCGCGAGCGCGCACAGCTGGACGCGCGCGTGCGGGAGGGGGGAAGCGCCCAATCGGGCGCCATCGCCGTGACTTCGGGTGCAGAAGCTACGCGGGTGGGATCGGCCACGCCTCGGGCTCCGTCCAGACCTCGACGGCCTTGCACCCGCGGACGGCCTGCCACGCGGTGAGGGCCGGACTGCGCGCGAGCAGCGCGGCGAGCGCGGTGCGCTTCTCGGCGCCCGCCACGACGAACAGGATCACCTCCATTCGCGCGAGCACCTCGGGCGTGACGCTGACGGCATCGCGGCCGTCCGGACGGTGGACGGAGATGGCGCGGCGGCCGCGGGCCCGCGCGATGTCTTCCGCGCGGAAGAGCGAGGCCGTGTGTCCGTCGGCACCGAGGCCGAGCAGTCCGAGGCCAAAGCGCACGCCGGCGCCCACGAGCTCGTCGAGCCTGCGCTCGTAGTCCGCCGCCGCCTCCTCGAGCGGCAGCTCGGTCCGAACGCGCAGCACGCGCTCCGGCGCGAGCGCGAGCGCATCGAGGAGCGGGCGCGTCTGGTGGTAGTTGCTCGCGTCGGAGTCGGAGGGCACGTAGCGGTCGTCGCTGTAGAGGAGGGTCAGCTGCGGCGCCGGCCGCACACCCCGCTGCGCGAGAGCGCAATACGCCGGAATGGGCGTGCTCCCGCCGGAGAGCATCACCGCCGCCGCTCCGCCCGAGCCGCCTTCGGCGCCCGCGCCGCCGAGCGCGCGCTGCAGCCGCTCGACGAGCGCCGCGGTGAGCTCCGCGCGGTCCGCGAAGCGGTGAGCGCGCACACCGGGGCCGCTCGCTCCGGAAGATCCCGATCCGCTGGTGCCTGCCATGGGAGCCTCCTCACCGCTCGCTAACGGCTCTGCGGCCTCTCGATCACGCGGATCTTGGCCGTGAAACTCGCCTCTCCGCGCAGTCCTTTGATCCTCACCACCTCGCCGGGCATGAGGCTCGCGATGTGGGCCATCACTTCCTGGGCGCTCTCGGCCCGGGTGCCGTCGATCTGGGTGATCAGATCGCCGGACCTGAGTCCCGCCTGCACGGCGGGGCTCCCGAGATACAGCGTCGCGATGACGACGCCCCCGTGGACGAGTCCGAGCTGGGCGGCCTGCTCGTCCGTCACGTCCTCCGGCACGATGCCGATCCATCCGCGAATCACGCGGCCCTTCGCGATGATCTCGTTCACGACGCCGCGCACCATGTTCACCGGAATCGCGAATCCGATGCCCTCGACGCCGAGGTTCTTCGCGACGATCGCCGTGTTGATGCCGACGAGGTCGCCGTTCGTATCGACGAGCGCGCCCCCGGAGTTGCCGAAATTGATCGGCGCGTCCGTCTGGATGAAGTCCTCGAGCGTCGCGACTCCGAGCTGCTGGCGGCCCGTCGCGCTGACGATGCCGTGGGTCACGGTCTGGGAGAGCCCGAGGGGATCGCCGATGGCGAGCACCACGTCTCCGACCCGCAGCCGATCCGAGCGGCCGAGCGGCATCACCGGCAAGTTCTTGAGATTGATCTTCAGCACGGCGAGGTCGGTGTCGGGATCGCGGCCGACGATCATCGCGTCCGCGACGCGCCCGTCCGCGAGTTGGACACGGATCGCGTCGGCGTTCGCGATCACGTGATAGTTGGTGACGATGTGACCGTCCTCGTCCACGATGACGCCCGAGCCGAGCGTGCGCTCGATGCGCCGGCGGTATCGCGGGAAGAAGGAGTCGCCGAACAGCTGGTCGAATCCGGACGGCGGGATCTGCTCGGTCACGAGTCGCGCCGTGAAGATGTTGACCACGGCGGGCGCCGCGCGGTCGACCGCGTCGGCATAGCTGATGCGCCCGGGCCCTTCGGCCGCGCGCTCGCCGGCCGGGCTCGGCGGCGGAGGCGCGACGGGCAGCATGCGCGTCGCGGCGGCGCGCTGGAGGAGCTCCGGACGCCAGGCGACGATCACGAACGCGAGCGCGAGGCCGCT
The DNA here is from genome assembly GCA_030038645.1 of Gammaproteobacteria bacterium. Lineage (GTDB taxonomy): Bacteria > Pseudomonadota > Gammaproteobacteria > Steroidobacterales > Steroidobacteraceae > JASHUC01. Next base: position 3,256 of record JASHSR010000508.1, on the reverse strand, counting down.
CACGACGGACATGGCTACGAACGATAACGCGCGTCCCAGCAGGGGCTTTTGCATGAGCGGGAATTTACCAGGAGGGCGTCGGCCTCGGGGCGTGAACGAGGGGGCTCGGGGGCACGGAACGCGAGCCTCGGTTGTGTATAATGCGCCGCCTTCCGCAAGTCCAGGAAAAATGTGGGCGCAGCCCATGGGAACACCGTAATGGCAGTCGTCGAGCAACCCCCCGGAGCGCCGGTCGCGAAGCCCGGCCGCCTGCGCGCCTGGTTCTACCAGCGCCTCCCGATCGAGGAGTTCATCTCCAACCAGGTGACGGGTTACTACGCCCCGAAGAACTTCAACTTCTGGTACTACTTCGGGGTTCTCTCGATCGTCGTCCTCGCGCTGCAGCTGCTCACGGGCATCTTCCTCACGATGTTCTACAAGCCGGGCGCGGCCACGGCCTTCGAGTCCGTCCAGTTCATCATGCGCGAGGTGGACTACGGCTGGCTCATCCGGTACATGCACTCGACCGGCGCGTCGGCCTTCTTCCTCGTCGTATACCTGCACATGTTCCGAGCGCTGCTGTACGGATCGTACAAGCGGCCGCGCGAGCTGCTCTGGGTCATCGGCATGCTCGTGTACCTCGCGCTGATGGCGGAGGCGTTCATGGGCTACGTGCTGCCCTGGGGCAACATGTCCTACTGGGCCGCGCAGGTGATCGTGAACCTCTTCGGCACGATCCCCGGGATCGGGCCCGGGCTCGTCGAGTGGATCCGGGGCGACTACGGCATCGCGGACGCGACGCTCACCCGCTTCTTCGCGCTGCACGTCGTCGCCGTGCCGCTCGCGCTGCTGCTCCTCGTGATGCTGCACCTCGTCGCGCTGCGTCGCACCGGATCGAACAACCCCGACGGCATCGAGATCAAGGAGAAGCTCGGCCCGGACGGCCACCCGCTCGACGGCATCCCCTTCCATCCGTATTACACGATCAAGGACACCGTGGGCGTCGGGGTGTTCTTCGTGCTGTTCGCGGTCGTCGTGTTCTTCGTGCCGAAGCTCGGCGGCTACTTCTTGGAGCCCGCGAACTTCGGGCCGGCCAATCCGCTCGCGACGCCGCCCGACATCCATCCGTCGTGGTACTTCACGCCGTACTACGCCATCCTGCGGGCCGTTCCGAATCAGCGCTTCGGCGCGCTCCTGCTGCTGCTCGCGTTGGTCGCGTTCCTGCTCCTGCCGTGGCTCGACCGCTCGCCGGTCAAGTCGATGCGGTACAAGGGATGGCTCTCGCGCCTGTTCTTCGTGCTGTTCATCGCCTCGTTCCTCGGCCTCATGTACGCGGGCCTCCAGGCGGCGACGGCCGGCTACGTGATGATGGGCCGGATCTGCGCCGTCTTCTACTTCGCGTACTTCGTGTTGATGCCGCTCTACACGCGCCTCGAGCGTGCGAAGCCGGTGCCTGAACGGGTGAGATTCCATGCTCACGCTTGATCCGCTGAAGAGAAGAGGTTGGCGGGCCGCGCTCGCTCTGCTGCTCGCCGCGTCCGTGGCGTGCGCCGCCGCGGCCGCGCAGGAGTCCGCCGCCGAGAAAGGCTTCGGCTCGGACTGGCAGTCGTGGACGGCCGACAATTCAGTCTCGGACGTGGCCTCGCTGCAGCGCGGCGCCCGGGATTTCCTCAACTACTGCAACGCTTGCCACTCGCTCAAGTACATCCGCTACTCGCGCATCGGTGAGGATCTGAAGATCCCGGCGAACCTGCTGCAGCAATTCCTGGTTCCGCCCGACAAGAAGGCGACCGACTACATCTCGACTCCCATGCCGGAGGCGGATGCCGTGAACTGGTTCGGCAAGCAGCCGCCGGACCTGTCCTTGATCGCGGACGAGCGCGGCACGGACTATCTCTATCAGTACTTGACGACGTTCTACGTCGATCCCTCGCGCCCGACCGGCACCAACAACCTCGCCCTCGCGACCACGGCGATGCCCGACGTGGTGTCGCAGCTCGAGGGGCTGAAGCGCGCCGTGTTCCGGAAAGTCGAGGTGAACGGCACGACGGAGGAGGAGTTCGATCACTTCGAGACCGTCGTCCCCGGCAGCATGACCCGGGAGCAATTCGACGGATTCGCGCGCGATATCGTCAATTTCCTGGATTATGTCTCGGAGCCCGCGCAGCTCCATCGCCGCTCTCTCGGCGTGTGGGTCGTGCTGTTCCTCCTGGTGTTCACCTGGCTCGCGTGGCTGCTCAAAAAAGAGTACTGGAAAGACGTACACTAGGCGCAGCGCCGTCACCTGCACGGGGTCGCCGCGGAGCCCAACCCCGTGAGATCCGGCAGCAGGCCATGACCGGCGCTAGGGAGCTCGAGTGTCGAGCCGACGTTCGATCATGACCCTGTTCTCGGCGCCGACCGATCCGTGGAGCCATCGCACCCGGATCGTGCTCGCCGAGAAGGGCATTGCGATCGACATCGTGAACGCCGAGCCCGGGAGGCTTCCGGAGGACCTGCTCGACCTCAATCCCTACCATAGCGTTCCGACGCTCGTCGACCGCGACCTCGTCCTGTACGACTCGCGCGTCATCATCGAGTACCTCGACGAGCGGTTCCCGCATCCCCCGCTCATGCCGGTCGATCCCGTGACGCGCGCACAGTTCCGGCTCGCGATGTACCGGATCGAGCGCGACTGGTACCGCCTCCTGCAGCAGATCGACCGGGAGCCGGACAAGAAGCAGGCGCTGAAGCTCAAGAAGGTCCTGCGTGACACGATTCTGCAGAGCGTCGAGCTCTTCAGGGTCAAGCCTTACTTCCTCTCCGACGAGTTCTCGCTGGTCGATGCGACCATCGCGCCCGTGCTGTGGCGCCTGCCGCACTACGAGATCGACCTGCCCCGCGATACCGGCCAGCCCATCCTCAAGTACTCGAGCCTCGTGTTCTCGCGCCACGGATTTCGCGATAGCCTGTCGGACGTGGAGCAGGAAATGAGGGCCTTCTGAGCCGCCGCCGTGTCCGAGAGCCCGAGCAGATCCAAGCGACCCTATCTGCTGCGCGCGATGCATCAGTGGATGACGGACAGCGGCCATACGCCCCACGTCATCGTCGATGCGGAGCGCTCCGGCGTCGAGGTGCCGCGGGCGTACGTGAAGGACGGCAAGATCGTCCTCAACGTCAGCTTCAGCGCCGCGCAGCGGCTCAATCTCGGCAATGACTGGATCGAGCTCGACGCTCGCTTCGCGGGCGTCGCGCAGCACGTGCGGTTCCCCGTCAATGCCGTGCTCGGCATCTATGC
>JASHSR010000507.1 GCA_030038645.1 Gammaproteobacteria bacterium | reverse complement strand
ATCGGCTGTATGCCGTCGTATCCGTCTACGCTCTCGCGGAACGCGTGTTCGGCGATCGGGCGGCTGCGATCGGGTGGCTCGGTGAGCCCCAGTTTGCCTTGCAGCGCCGTCCGCCCCGGCAGTTCCTGTCTACAGAGCTCGGCCGGCACCAGGTGAGCGGACTGCTGAACCAGATCGAGCACGGCCTTCTCGCCTGACCCGAAGATCAGGGCCTGCGCCGTGCACGTGTACAGGCTCTGCAAGCAAATCTACTCCGCGGGGGTTCTGGACGGGCAGGGCGGGCAAAACGCTGCCGGGCGCTGGCACAGCCAGGGTCATCGGGTCGTTTACTGCGCGAGTTCCGAGGCCCTTGCGGTGCTCGAGCTTCGAGTGCACCTCGGATCCTACGTTCCGCGCTCGCGATACGTCATGCACACGATCGAGGTACCGGATGAGATCATCGCCGATCTCGCCGCGGAGGCACTTCCCGTGGGATGGGATACCGTTCCCCACACCGAAACGTCGCGAGCGGTCGGCGACGAGTGGCTGGAATCGGCGCGCAGCGTCGCAGTGCGGGTTCCGTCCATCCATAGCGAGACCGACCGAAACATTCTGCTGAATCCCGCGCATCGCGAGTTCGGGCGAGTTCGGGCTCGCGCGCGTCGGCCTTATCGGTTCGATCATCGACTCTTCGTCGCATCGGAGCCGGCAAAGTGATGCGAGAGGCGCAGCGAACCCGCCGACGATGACGAAATCGACGTCAGCGTCGCAGAGGCACTGGAGTAGTTGACTGAGAATCGCCACGGAGGGGTTTCGCTCGAGCGCGGCGGGGCGCCGATTTCTGGCACTCTGATTGGTACACCTGCTGCCTCAAGGCGGGCGCCGCGCACCGGGTGGACTGCCAGCGCTTCCGCGCGGCGACACCCTCGAACATCGCGACGACTGGGCGTGCGCGCAGCAAGCGTGCGCGCAGTCGGTATTACCCAAAAACATCCAACACAATAGGTCAGGTACTCATTCTGGCCGCCACTGCCGCTCGGGCCTGCTTCAGTGCTGCCCAGTTCGGCGCGTACTTCAGCGCCTCATCGTACTTGGCGAGAGCCTCTTTCGGCTGGCCTTGCTTGACGAGCACGTCGCCCCAGGCTTTCAGCGGATCGGCGAAGTGCGGGCCCTTCTCGTGCGCGAGCGAGAATTGGCGGGCGGCGCCCGCGAGATCTCCACGAACCAGGAGCGCTTGACCCCACTCGTAGTACGCCATCGGTAGATCGGGCGCCTGGCGCACCGCTTCGGCGAACCAGCGGTCGGCAGTGGCCGCATCGCCCGCCACCGCCGCGATCTCGGCGCGGGTGCCCACGCACAGGTAGCAATCCGTCGGGGTTTGAGAGATGAGTGCGGTGGCCGATGTCGTGTCACCGGTCATGGCCTCGGCATAGGCGAGCAAGGGGCGATACTGCGTCGCGACCGCGAGATCATAGCGGGCCGCGAACTCTGGGCGCTGTGGGTCCGACCTCAGCGCAGCCGACTTCTGCGCCTCCTCCGCTGCGACCAACGCCTTGGCGGCATCGAGCGCCTGCGTCCAGTCGCCCGCGGAAGAGCTGACATGCCAGCGTGCTTGCAGCACCGTGCTGTCCGGAGGTCCGGCTGCGAGCGCGAGGGCCAGGTCCTCCCGGGCAGCCGCTTCATCGTGCAGCAGCGCGGCCACATAAGCGCCATCTGCGTAGCGTCGCGTGACCTGGTCACTGTTTCGGTCGACAGCTTGGTAATAGCCTCGGAGTGCTCCGAAGTCTCCCGTAGCCCCGTCAATCACGCTGCGCCCCACGGCGATCATCCCCGAGTAGGCAGCCTGTTCAGACGTCGGCTGGTCTTGCCTCCGGGTTGCGACCCACTTCCGCGCAAATTGAACAGCAGCCTCGTCGTGACCGAGTCTTGCACTGACGTTTGAGGCCGTCATCCAGGCAACCATTAGGCGTGGGTCGGTGTCGATCGGAATCATCGCTTCCGACAGCGCACGGCGCGGGTCCGGATCACCGCCGGCCACCAGCGTATAGCCGCCAGCCCGGTCTCGACCGGACAGCGTCAGGCGCGCACTGTGCACATAGCGCACGGCGGCATCGTACTCTTCGGGTGTACCGGCCGTGGCGCCAAGATAGATGATGTCGTTGACGGGATCGAAAACCGCAAACGCATTCTCGGCAGCTGTCTGCATCAGGCGATCCAGATCTGCGCTCGATCCGCTCACCACGATGGGGTCCGCGCCGGCGATGTGCAACACGATGGACACCTGTCCGCCCGCGTCCTCCCGCAGCTCCCCGTCCACGACCGTCTCGTGGCCGAGCCAGCGGTGCAGAAAGTGCTCGAGCTCATCGACGGAGACGCCCGTCTCGGGAATCTGTACCTTCAAAATGCCGGCCTGATCGGCGCGGACCTCGCCCGAGTAAGTCAAGGAATGGCTGTTCGTGAAGGCCCGGATGGCCGCGACGCGGCTCGCCAGGTCCTCGGCGAGCGCCTGGCTGGTCACGCCACGCGACGCGAGGTCCGACGGGACGGTGAAGTCTTCCACGACGAGGCCGTGATCGCTCATCGCCTCGACGGTCATGCGAACCGCAGCGAGAAGAACTCCGACGACGAGCAACGCGATGCAGGTGTAGAGGGCGTTGCGCATGTAGTCGGCGTAGCGCTTGCGCTTCGCCGCCGCGACAGTCAGGCGCAGCTGGGTCAGGCGGGAGGCGTGCTCGTCTTCCAAGTGGCGCCGCTGGGTCTCGAGGAGCCGGGTCTGCTCCTTGAGGAAGGCGGAGGTATCGTGCGCCACCTGGCGATCGCTCGCGGACATTCGAGCGGCAACGGCGGCGGCGAACGCCTCGGCGCCTGCTAGTGCCTGGGGCGCTTCGGTCTCCGGCTGCTCGTCGTCGCCGCCGAGGACCCCGCCTAATAGATCGTCAGTCATGGTAAGTCCTCGGGGACTGTCGGATTCACGACGACTTCCTCGCCGCTGCGGCACGAGCTTGCTTCAGTGCCATCCAGTTGGGGGCGTACTGCAGCGCCTCATCGTATTTGGCGAGCGCGTCGCGCCAATGCCCCTGCTTAGCGAGCACATCGGCCCAGGCTTTGAGAGGATCGGCCCAGTGCGGGCCGCGCTGATTGGCGGCTTGCAGCTTCGCGAGGGCGCCGGCGAGGTCGCCGTGGCGCGCGAGCGCGACGCCCCAGGAGTAGTAGCCTGCCGGGAGGTCCGGCGCAAGAGCGACGGCTTGCGCGTAGGCTTGCTGCGCTCCGGCCCAGTCGCCGCGATGGTCGAGGATATCGCCGCGGAAGCGCTGGCAATCGGTGAAGTGCGTGGCGTCGGGGAGGGCGAGAATCGCGTCGGCCTTCTCCGGATGACCGGCCGCTTCCTCGATCGGCGCGATGGCACAGCCCATTCCCGGGAATACCGCTAACGCACCGAATGTGCGGGAATCGAGCGGGTTCGCGACGCCCGCCAAGGTGGTTTCCACCTGCTGGGCCGCTGCGACGGAGTCTCCGCGCTCCTCTGCAATCAAGGCACGGATGTACGTGACCTCGCGGCTGTCTTGCGGCGAGCTCTGCGGCGCGTTCTGCAGCGTCACCTCCGCCGCCTCCGGATCGTGCAGCCCCACTCGCACGACAGGTTCGAACGTACTACCTATGCTAACTGCAAGCGACGATAGTGACGAGTAGTCACGGGCTAGAATTTTCGATACAGCCTCGAACAACTCACGGTCGGCAGCCGGCGCGCCGAGTATCAGCCGGTCGAGCTTCTGCCCTATGCGCCAAGCCTGCTCCTCGTCGCCGACCCTCATCAATTGGCCCGTCTCGTCAAAGTAGGCACTCGTCGCAAAAGTCGGATCAATCGCTCGCGCCCGGTCCAAGATGGCCGTGAACTCGCTCAGAGACCCGCCCGTGTCGGAGACACAGTTGGCCTCGTCGAAAAGCAGTGTCGGCCGGTACTGCGGATCAGCGCGGCCATAGATCGAGCGGATGAAGGTGAGCGCTTCCGGGCAACGGCCCATTTGCCTCAGATAAGCGGCCCAGAGTGACGGCTCCGACTGTGCATACAGATATTGTGCCGCCTGGGCCGTGAGCTCCTGGAGCGAGTCTGCGCCACCGCTGAAAGTCTTCGCTGCGAGTCCATCGCCGCGGACGGTGAGGGCGAGGCCACCGGAGTCCGTCTGGACCAGCGCACCTCCTATGTGCACATCGTGACCGAAACGGGCTCTCAGCACCTGCGAGAGCTCCTCGAGCGAGATGCCGGTCTCGGGGACTTCGACCGTGACCTGGTTCGACCACGCGTTGGAAAGATTGCGCTTGAAGCCCTCCGCAGGGCCGGCCGGTGTGGCGTTCTGCAACCGCGTGATCTCATCCAGGACATCCGCTGCGACGACCTTGCCGGTCACGCCCCGAGCCGCGAGTGTGGGTGGGGCGTCGAACGCGTCGATGACCACGCTGCGCGAGGTGAAGGCGTCGTGGAGCATCACGGCGATGCCGATTCCGATGACGATCACCACCAGGGCGATCACGATCTGCAGCGACAGGCGGATCGCCTGGCCGAGGCGCTG
>JASHSR010000506.1 GCA_030038645.1 Gammaproteobacteria bacterium | reverse complement strand
CGCCCGTACCAGGCCGCGCTCGACCTCGCGCGCGCGACGCGCGAGAAGGACGCCGCGACGCTCGAGAACGACGAGCTCGACCTGAAGCGCTATACGATCCTCGCGCCGCAAAACCTCGCGAGCAAGCAGCAGCTCGACACGCAGCGCGCGCTCGTCTCCCAGGCCAAAGCCCAGCTCGCGGCGGACAGCGCTACCGTCGAGAGCGCCGAGACCGAGTTGAGCTACACCCGGATCACCTCGCCGATCAACGGCATCACCGGCATCCGCCTCGTCGACCCCGGCAATATCGTGCATGCCACCGACACGACCGGAATCGTGGTGCTCACGCAGATGCAGCCGATCTCCGTGATCTTCACGCTGCCGGAAGGCGATCTGCCCGCGGTCGCCGCCGCGATGTCGCGCGGCCCGGTGAGCGTCGTGGCGCTGTCGCAAGACGGCAAGACGCAGCTCGACACCGGCACCGTGAGCGTGGTGGACAACCAGATCGATTCGACCACGGGCACCATGCGGCTGAAGGCGATCTTTCCCAATCCTCACGACACGCTCTGGCCCGGCGAGTTCGTGAACGCCCGTGTGCTCGCGGCGGAGGAGCGCGGCGCGATCACCATACCGTCCGCGGCGATACAAACCGGCCCGGACGGCCCGTTCACCTACATCGTGATGCCGAATTCGACCGTGCAGGTGCGGCCGCTGAAGCTCGGCGCGCAGACCGGGGATCTGACCGTGGTGGCTTCCGGCCTCGCTCCGGGCGAGCTCGTCGTCACGAGCAACCAGTTCCGCCTGCAGCCGGGCACGCGCGTGCGCGGCTCGTGAGCGCGAGCCATGAGCCCCCCGAGCATCCCACAGCGCTGACCCGCCGATCGCCATGAGCATCTCAGAGCCGTTCGTACGCCGGCCGATCGCTACCTCGCTCCTGATGGGGGGCATCCTGCTGCTCGGCATCGTGGCCTGGCCGCTGCTGCCGGTCGCGCCGCTGCCGCAGGTGGATTTCCCGACCATCCAAGTGACGACGCAGCTGCCGGGAGCGAGCCCCGACACCATCGCGACCTCGGTGACCCAGCCGCTCGAATACCAGTTCGCGGAAATCCCCGGGCTCGCGCAGATGACCTCCACCAGCGTGCTCGGGACCTCGCAGATCACGCTGCAGTTCGACCTGGATCGCAACATCGACGGCGCGGCGCAAGACGTGCAGACGGCCATCTCCGCGGCAGGCGGGCAACTGCCGAAGAACCTGCCCGCTCCACCTGCCACCCGCAAGACCAATCCGGCCGATGCGCCGATCATGATCCTGGCGGTGCACTCCGATGTCCTGCCGCTGACGACGGTCGACGACTATGCCGAGAACGTGCTGGCCCAGCAGATCTCGGGGATCCCCGGGGTCGCGCAGGTGACCATCGGCGGCCAGCAAAAGCCCGCGGTGCGCATCCAGGTCGACCCGGCGAAGATCGCCGCGCTCGGCATCCAGCTCACCGACGTGGCCAATGTCATCACCGAGGCGACCGTCGATGCGCCCAAGGGGTCCATCAACGGCACGCTCCACAACTACGCGATCTACGACAACGACCAGCTGAGCAAGGCGGCGCCCTGGAACGACGTGATCGTCGCCTACCGCAACGGCGCCCCGGTGCGCATCCGCGACATCGGCAGAGCCGTCGATGCTCCCGAGAACACCCAGATGTCCGGGTGGCAGTGGGTCGAGGGCTGGCCGCAGTCGAAGAGCGGCATCCTGCTGCTCGTCTACAAGCAAGCCGGCGCGAACGTGATCGACACCTCCGACCGCATCCGTGCCCTGCTGCCCAAGGCGCTGCTGTCGGTGCCGGCCTCGATCCAGGTCGATCAGATCGGCGATCGGATCGCGACCATCACGGCCTCGCTCCACGACGTGGAATTCACGCTGATGCTGACGATCGCGCTGGTCGTCATGGTGATCTTCCTGTTCCTGCGCAACGCCTGGGCCACCGTCATCCCCGGCGTGACCGTGCCGCTCGCCCTGCTCGGCACCGCGGCCGTGATGTACGTGCTCGGCTACAGCCTCGACAACCTCTCGCTGATGGCGCTCGTGATCGCGGTCGGCTTCGTCGTCGACGACGCCATCGTCATGCTCGAGAACGTCTACCGCCACATCGAAGCGGGCCTCTCCCCGCTCGAGGCGACGCTCCAGGGCGCGCGCGAGATCGGCTTCACCATCGTCTCGATGAGCGCATCGCTCGTCGCGGTGCTGTTGCCGATCCTGCTCATGAGCGGCATCGTCGGGCGGCTGTTCCGCGAGTTCGCCGTCACGGTCGCGATGACCATTGCCGTCTCCGCGTTCGTCGCCCTCACGCTCTCGCCGACGATGTGCGCGCAGTTTCTGCGCAACGAGCACTCGGTGGAGCACGGGAAGCTCTACAACCTGTTCGAGCGATTCTTCGAGCGCATGCTGGGCGGCTACAGGCGGGGCCTCGATTTCGTGCTGCATCACCAGCGCCCCACGCTGTGGGTGTTCTTCGGCGCCATGGCCTTGAGCGTCGTGCTGTACGTGCTGATTCCGAAGGGCTTCTTCCCGCAGCAGGACACCGGCATCCTCGTCGGCCTCTCGGATGCGCCGCAGGATATCTCCTATCAGGAGATGGTCCGGCGGCTGCACCAGCTCACCGACCTGATCCAGCGCGATCCCGCGGTGCAGGGCTACATCACGTTCGTCGGCGGCTCCCGTCCGCTCGACAACGATTTTCTGCTCATCGGACTGAAGCCCCGCGATCGGCGCACCGCGACGGCCGATCAGATCATCGAGCGGCTGCGGCGCCAGTTCGCCAAGGTGTCCGGGGCGACGCTCTACCTGCAGGCGAGGCAGGACATCAACGTCGGCGGCCGCACGTCGCGCACGCAGTACCAGTACACGCTTCAGGACATCGACCTCGACGAGCTCGACGCGTGGGCGCCGAAGCTGCTCGAGAAGCTCAAGCAACTGCCGCAGCTCGCCGACGTGGCCTCGGACCAGCAGACCGACAGCACCATGCTGTCGGTCGACATCGACCGCGACGCGGCGGCCCGCTTCGGCATCCAGCCCTCGCAGATCGACGCGACGCTCGAGGATGCGTTCGGCCAGGCCCAGGTGACGCAGTACTTCACGCAGCTCAACAGCTACCACGTCGTGCTCGAGATCACCCCTTCCCTGCAAGCCGACCCGGCCAGCCTGACGAAGCTCTACATCACCTCGCCGATCACCAACCAGATGGTGCCGCTCTCGACGTTCGTGCACTACGACACGCACCATGCGACGACGCTCTCCGTCAACCATCAGGGCCAGTTCCCCGCGGTCACGCTGTCGTTCAATCTCGCGCCGGGCTACGCGCTCGGGCAAGCGGTGGATGCGATCGAGCGCACGGCGGCGAGCATCGGCATGCCGGGATCGATCACCGGCAGCTTCCAGGGCACGGCGCAGGCGTTCCAGGCCTCCCTCAAGGCCGAGCCCTACCTGATCCTCGCCGCGGTGGTCGTCGTCTACATCGTCCTCGGCATGCTGTACGAGAGCTATATCCATCCGCTCACCATTCTCTCGACCCTTCCCTCCGCGGGCGTCGGGGCGCTGCTCGTCCTCATGATGTTTCATTACGACCTGTCGGTCATCGCTCTCGTCGGCATCATCCTGCTGATCGGAATCGTGAAGAAGAACGGCATCATGATGGTGGACTTCGCGATCTCGGCCGAGCGCGAGCAGGGGCTCGCGCCCGAGGAGGCCATCCGGCAGGCCTGCCTGCTGCGCTTCCGCCCCATCATGATGACGACGATGGCGGCGATACTCGGCTCGCTGCCGCTCGCGGTCGGCCACGGCACCGGCTCGGAGCTGCGCCAGCCGCTCGGGGTCACCATGGTCGGGGGATTGGTCGTGAGTCAGGCGCTGACACTGTTCACGACGCCCGTCATCTATCTCTACCTCGACCGCCTGAACGACCGGCTGATGAGGCACAGGCAGCCCGCGACGCACGGCGAGCCGCAGCGCCTGCCCCTCGCGGTGCCTGCGCCGGTCGGCGACCGGCACGGGGCCATCTGAGGAGCGCTCGATGAAGATTCTGCTCGTCGAGGACAACGAAAGAGTCGCCCGGTTCATCACCAAGGGCCTGCAGGAGTCGGGACACACGACCGACCATGCGGCGAACGGCCGCGACGGCTTGTTCCTCGCGGCGAGCGAGCGGTACGACGCGATCATCATGGACCGGATGCTGCCCGGGAACATCGACGGCCTCGCGATCATCGATGCCCTGCGCAAATCGGCCAACCACACGCCGATCCTCATTCTGAGCGCACTCAGCGAGGTGGACGAGCGCATCAACGGGTTGCGCGCGGGCGGGGACGACTACCTCACCAAGCCCTTTGCGTTCGGCGAGCTGCTCGCGCGGCTCGACGCCCTGACCCGGCGCGGGCGGCAGGATGCGGCCGAGACGACCCTCGAGGTGGACGACTTGCGCATGGATCTGCTCTCGCGCCGCGTGGTCCGCGGCAACCGCACGATCCAGCTGCAGCCGCGCGAGTTCAAGCTGCTCGAGTACCTGATGCGGCACGCGGGCCAGGTGGTGACGCGAACCATGCTGCTCGAGAACGTCTGGGACTATCACTTCGACCCGCAGACCAACGTGGTGGACGTGCACATCAGCAAGCTGCGGCAGAAGATCGACGCCGACTTCGAGCGGCCGCTCGTGAAAACGGTCCGCAGCGCCGGGTATATGATCAGCGCCGAGCCGGTATTGGAGTCATCGGGCTAATCGACAGTGGCCAGAGTCATTCGCTCCTCCGCGGTTACGCTCGCCACCGGGTACGTGCTCCTCGGCTTCGCGGCGCTCGTGCTGTTCGCCGCTCCGCTGCGCTACGCCTGGCAGGCGACCGTCGAGGACTTCCGCGTCGAGCTCCTGCAGGAGGACTCGCAGCGCTTTGCCGAGGTGTTTCGCCTGCGCGGCCCAGAGGGCCTCTCCGCCTTCATCAAGGAGCGCGTCGGCATGCAGATCGCGGGCGAGAGGATCCTGCTGCTCGCCGACGCCTCGCTGCGACCGCTCGCCGGCAACCTCGCGGCGTGGCCCCGCGGCATCCCGGACCAGCCGGGAAGCTACACGCTGCCGGTCGAGCTCGACGGCCAGCGCACGATGGTGTCGATCGTGCGCACGGCGCTGCCGGGCGGCTACAACCTGCTCGTCGGCCGGGACGTGCAACGATTCGCGCCGCTCGAGAGGCGCTTCTGGTCCGGCCTCGCGGCGGCCGTGGCGGTCCTGTCGGTCGCGGGGCTCTTGGGCGGCATTCTCATCCGCCGCGCCCTGCTCGCGCGCATTCACAGCATCCGCGAGACCGTGGCCGCGATCATGCGCGGCGACTTGAGCCACCGGCTGCCGGTCCGCTCGAGCGGCGACGAGCTCGATACCCTCTCCCAGACCATCAACCGCCTGCTCGAGCAGATCGAGCAGCTCGTTCACGGCGTCGCGAACGTGTCGAACTCCATCGCGCACGATCTGCGCACGCCCCTCGCCGAGCTGCGCTCGCGCCTCGAGGAGCTCTCGCTCACCCGCCCCTCCACCGAGGAGACCTTCCAGGAGATCGACGCCGCCGTCTCCGACGTCGACAGCGTCATTCGCATCTTCAACGCGTTGCTGCGGCTCGCGGAGATCGACGCCGGCATGCGTCGCTCGGGCTTCGTGGACGTCGACGTCGCGGATCTCGCAGCCAAGGCGATCGAGTTCTACTTGCCGGCCGCCGAGCTCGAGAACCTGAGCTTCGTGTTCCGCGATCCGGGACCCGTGATCGTGCGGGGCGACCGGGTGCTGCTCGCGCAGGCGGTCAACAACCTGGTCGACAACGCGCTCAAATACGTCGGCAAAGGGGGCCGCATCACCCTCGAGGTGATGCGCGCGCCGAACGGAGTCGTCACGCTCGCCGTGGCCGACAACGGGCCCGGCATCCCGGACGCCGAGAGGCCGAAGGCCGCGCAGCGCTTCTACCGCGGCGATGCGAGCCGCGGAACGCCCGGCGTGGGACTGGGCCTGAGCCTCGTGCAGGCCATCGCGAAGCTGCACGGCGGCTCGCTCGAGCTCGCCGACAACCGTCCGGGGCTGCGCGCGCAGATCACGCTCGAGGAAGGCCTGCCGTCCCAGCCCGCCCCGGAGCGACCCTCGGACGCGCCTCGCGAGCGGGAAGCGGCCATCGGGGAGGCGTGAGCGGCGCTCATGCGCGCAGCCGTCGTCCGAGCCTTCGGTGCTCCGGAGAGCCTCACCGTGGAGGAGCAGCCGGCGCCCGCCCCGCGGCCGGGAGAGGTCGTCGCGGAGGTGCTGGCCGCCGGCGTCAATTACGCGGATCTTCTGATGGTCGCCGGGCGCTACCAGGTCAAGCCGCCCCTGCCCTTCGTGCCGGGCCTCGAGTTCTGCGGGATCGTGACGAGCGCGGGGGCCGGGGTCGAGCGGTGGCGTCCCGGCGATCGCGTCATGGGCGCGCCGCTCGCCGGCGGCTGCTTCGCGGAGCGCGTGGCCGCCTCCGCGCAGCACGTCTTCCCCGCTCCGGAGAGTCTGCCGACCGAGCTCGCGGCGCAATTCGTGGTGGCGTACGGCACCGCGTGCTTCGCCCTGAAGCGCGCCCGGCTCTCACCCGGTGAGACGGTCCTCGTGAGCGGCGCGGGCGGGGGCGTCGGTGTGGCCGCCGTCGGTGTCGCGAGTCGGATGGGCGCCCGCGTCATTGCGGCGGCGAGCTCCGCCGACAAGCTTCGCGTCGCCGTGGCGCACGGCGCGGACGCGACGGTCAGCTCCACGGCCGAGACGCTGAGGCCGGCCATCGCCGACCTCACCGGCGGCCGAGGCGTCGATGTGGTGCTCGATACCACTGGCGGCCGGTTCTTCGACGAGTCCCTCCACTGTCTGGCGCGCGGCGGCAGAATGCTCGTGGTGGGATTTGCGAGCGGGACCCTGCCGCGCGTTCCTGCCGAGTACCTGCTGCTCAAGAATCTGTCCGTGATCGGGGTCGGCTTCGGAGGCGTTCTTGCCGCGGAGCCTGCGGCGGTCGAGGCGACTCTCGAGGAGGCGCTCGCGCTTCACGCCGTCCGGCCGTTCACCGCCGAGATCGCCGGCCGCTTCACGCTCGAGGAGATCCCTCGGGCCCTGAGACGTCTCGCCGACCGCGAAGTCGTCGGCAAGCAGCTCGTGCTGCCGCGCCTGTAACCGACGGGTACGCGCCGCGGGCCGCTCGGCGCTGCCGCTCAACCCGAGCCGTTCGGCGCGAGCCGCTCGAGCACTTCCTCGTGCGGCAAGCGAGCCTTCTCGGGGTCGGGGTTCAGCGCCTGGACGCAGACCTGGTCCGCGCCGGCGTCCCAGTGCGCCTGGATGCGGGAGCGGATCGCGTCGAGGTCACCCCAGGCCACGAGCGCATCCACCAGCCGGTCCGAGCCGGTGCCCGCGAGATCGGCATCGCCGAAGCCGAGCCGCTTGAGATTGTTGATGTAATTCGGCGCGGAGAGATAGAAGCCAATGGCTTGACGCGCGACCGCCCGCGCCTTGGCCGGATCGCGCTCGAGCAGCACCTTCTGCTCGGTGAGCAGCCATTTGTCCGGGCCCAGGATGCGGCGCGCCTCCGCGGTGTGCTCCGGCGTGACGTTGTACGGATGAGCCCCGTCGGCCATGCGGCCCGCCAGCTCGAGCATCTTCGGGCCGAGCGCCGCGAGCACGATCGGCGGCCGCTCTGCCGGCGCCGGCGCGCGATACGGCGCCTTCGCCATCTGCTCGAGGTACGTGCGCATGCGGCTCACGGGCTTTGGGTCGTAGGGTTGGCCCCGCACCCGCTCGACCATGTGGGCATGCGATACGCCGAGACCCAGCAGGAATCGCCCGCCCGACTGCTCCGCGAGCGTCATCTGAGCGGCCCGCATCGCGAGCGGATCGCGCGCATAGATGCTTGCGATCCCGGTCGCGACGACGAGCTTGTCCGTGCGCGCCAGCAGCCAGGCGGCAAAGGGAAAAGGATTGCGGCCGAAGGACTCGGGAACCCAGAAGGTGGAATACCCCCACCGCTCGGCGCGCACGGCGAAGGCCGCGGCATCCTGTGCCGTCATCGTATCGGTGAACGCCCAAACGCCGAGCTTGCCGAGCTGCATGGGACACATTCTCTCGCGCGGCGCGCGACAACTCCATACGCTCGGCACGGCGCGCATCGCGCTAAGATGTCGCGACGGAGCAAACGATGAGGCTCTTTTCGGGCAATCTCCTCGATGAGCTGGCAGCCGAGGCGGCCACCCGACCACGGCGCCGGGCGCACCACCGTATCCACGCCGCAGACACGGACGTGGTGCAGCGCTTCTTCGTGAGCGTCAATCGCGCCTCCTACATCCGCCCGCACCGCCATCTCGCCAAATCGGAGCTGGCGCTGGTGGTCCGGGGCGGCTTCGACGTGCTGACTTTCGACGATCAGGGGCACGTGACGGCCCGGTACGCCGTGGGAGAAGGGACGCCCAATCTGGGGTTCGAGGTGCCGAGGGCGACTTGGCACACGCTCATCGCCCGAGTCGACGGCTCGACCTTCCTCGAAGTGAAGGAAGGCCCCTACGATCCGGCCACCGCCTCGGAATTCGCGCCCTGGGCGCCGCCCGAAGGGGATGCGGCCTCCGCCGTTTTCCTCGAGCGGCTGCGGGGCGAGGGCGCTTGAAACGGCCATCCCGGTCCGTGTAGCCTGCGGCCTGCAGCCCGGCCTGCGCAGGGCGCGACTGGCGCGCCGCAGCCTCGTGAGGCTCGCGCGTGGCGACTGTCGCGCCGACAACTGGGGGGGAAACAACATGCGACGATCAGGCGTACGCAGCTCGTCGGTTGCGCTCGGTGTGGGTTTTCTCGCGATCGGGATGGCGCTTGCCGGCCGCGCCGGCGCTGCCGCGGCGCATTGCGACAGCGCCTGCTTGGACGGCATGGTCGATTCCTACCTTGCGGCGCTCGTGGCCCACGATCCGTCGAAAGTTCCGATCGCCGCCGACGCCAAGTTCGTCGAGAACACGGTACGGATGAAGCCGGGCGAGGGACTCTGGCAGACCGCCTCGGCCGTGCCCACGACGTTCAAGATCTACGTTCCCGATCCGATCGCCGAGCAGGTCGGCTTCATCGGCGTCATGGAGGAGAGCGGCAAGCCGATCGAGCTCGGCCTGAGGCTCAAGATCCGCAACGGCCAGATCACGGAGATGGAGCACCTCATCGCGCGCAACCTGCGGGCGGCCTCCCTCAAGAACCTGCAGACGCCGCGCCCGGCATTCTTGCAGGTCGTTCCGCGCAGCGAGCGCAGCTCGCACGCCGCGATGCTGAAGATCGCCTACTCGTACTACACCGCTCTCGTCACCGGCAACGGCCAAGCGGCGCCGTTCGCGGACGACTGCGTGCGCCATGAGAACGGCATGCAGACGACGTCGAACGTGCGTCCGTCGCAGACGCCGATCAATCAATCGGGAGCGGCCGGGGGAGGCATGGCACGGCTCGGCGCGATGGGCTGCGCCGCGCAGGTCAGCACACATACGTTCGACTACATCACGCGCATCGAGCCGCGGCGCGTGTGGATCGCGGACGTGCGACACGGGCTCGTCTTCGGCCTCTCCCAGTTCCGCCAACCCATGAAGAAGAAGTTCGTGAAGATCGTCGGGGTCCCGGGCCTCGACCGGATTCCCATGAACTTCAAGCCGTTCGATCTGCCCGCTGCGCACATCTTCAAGGTGAGCGGCGGGAAGATCCACGAGATCGAGGCGATGGGATTCATGATGCCGTACGACTCCCCGACCGGCTGGGAGAAGTCCGCGCAGGTGCATTGAGCCCGAGTCAGAACCTGCGCTCGGCGGGCGGCGGCGGCGTGTACTGGTAGATCCAGGTCTCCGTGAGCGGCTGGCCGTCGAACGACAGGTACAGCCTCAGATCGATCGGCTCGGTGCTGGGGTCGGTCGGCGCAAGGTCGAACATCGCGCGCCAGCCGTCGAGCGGGCGCAGCGGGCGCGCCGAGACGATCTCGATGCGTCCGCGCGACGCCGAGATCACGGGAGTCACGCGGTCCGCCTCCGTGAGCAGCGGCAGGTCGCCGCCGAAGAAATCCACGACGAAGCGCCAGGAGAAATGGGTGCGCTTCTGGCCGACCACGCCGCCGATGCCGGTGCGCGTGGCGCCGGTCGTGGCGAGCCCGGACTGCACCGGGCTGTAGCGGCACCAGTAGAGCCGGTAGGCGTAGAGCAGCTCCTCGCCGCGCTGCGGCTTCGCCGCGGGATTCCAGAACGCGACGATGTTGTCCATCGTCTCATCCCGGGTCGGGATCTCGACGAGCATCACTGCGCCTTTTCCCCAGCTGCCCTTCGGCTGCACCCAGACCGACGGCCGCTTCTCGTAGAACACGCCGTCGTCCTGATAGGCGGTGAAGCTGCGCTCGCGCTGCATCAGGCCGAAGCCGCGCGGGCCGTCGTCGACGAAGCTGTTGACGCGCACGACCCGCGGATTGAGGAGCGGACGCCAGAGCCACTCGCCCTTGCCGTTCCAGATCTGCAAGCCGTCGGAATCGTGGATCTCGGGCCGCCAGTCCTCGGAGATGCCCTTCTGGTTCTTGCCGACGAAGAACATGCTGGTCCCCGGCGCGATGCCGATGCGCTCGATCTCCTTGCGGGGGTACAACGCCGCATCCACGTCCATGGTGAGGGTGTCGGCGACCGTGATGACGAACCGGTAGGCGCCCGCGACGCTCGGAGAGTCGAGCAGGCCGTAGACCGTGAGCAGGCTCGAATCCTTCTGCGGGCGCTCGAGGTAGAAGGCGATGAAGTCCGGAAACTCCTCCGGTTTCGGCAACCCCGTGTCGATCGCGAGCCCCCGCTGCGACATCCCGTACTGCATCTCGCCGTCGACCGCGCGAAAGTAGGAGGCGCCCTGAAAGACGGCGCAGTCGCGGACCCAGTCCGTGTGAAAGAAGACCCGAAAGCCCCCGAAGCCGAGGCTGGCCGGCAGCTCCCCCGGGCGGATGCCGGCGTGGCTGTAATCCCACATCTCCGAGTCGTAGGCGATCTGCCGAGCCTCGCCGTTCTCGACGGCATACATGCGCACCGGCTTCAGCACGCTGAAGCCGAGATGAGCGAAGCGGATCTGGTAGCGCAGGCCCTGCCCGGCCCACAGCGAGCGCTCCTCGCGGTAGCGAATGGCCTCCCAGTGGTCCCAGTCGAGACGCGTGACCGCCGCAGGCAGCCGCTCGGACGAAGGCTTGTACGGCGCGGCGGCGAGCGTGCGCGCCATGCCCTTCAGCCGCGCGTAGTCGAACGGCCTCGGCGCCCCGAGCCGCCGCACGCCGAAGCGCGGCTCGGCAGCGAGCCCTGCAAGCCAGGATTGCGCGGCAGCGGCCGAGAGCGCGGCAACGCCTTTTTGGAGAAATCGCCGCCTCGACATCCTGCGCCTCTCCTCACCGTGCGCGGTCCGGCCTCCTCGAGCCGGTGCAGGAGGGACGTTACGACAATTCGGGGGCGGACTCCAAGAGCGCCGCGCCGGCGCCCCGGGTCAGCGCCGGGCGGCGATGTCTTGCGGCGTGAGGTTCGCCGAATGGCCTCCGAGCTGCTGGCTCGCGTAGTTGATGACCGCCGCGAGATCCGTGTCGGTGAGACCCGTGCCGAAGCGTGGCATGAAGAAGTGGCCCTCGGCGGTATCCATGGTCGATCCGTAGAGCACCGCCTGGGTGAGATTGACGGCCTCACGATCGGCGACCGTCTCCGAGCCGTGCAGCGCCTCGTACTCGCTCTGCGTGCCCGTCCCGTCGGCGCGATGGCAGTTGGCGCACTCCCGCACGTACACCTGATGTCCGTACTCGAGGTTCGCGCCCGCGCTCGCGGGACCCGCGGCATCCTCGACGGGCACGGCGCTCGCCAGGGGCTTGAGCGAGCGCAGGTAGGTCACGATCGCATGAATGTCCGAGAGCGGCAGATAGCGCAGGCTGTTCGAGACGGCCTCCGCCATGGGCCCGGAGGCCGGGCCGTGGTCCTGCGCGAACCCGGTGGAGAGGTATGAGACGAGCTCCGGGTCCGTCCAGCTGCCGATGCCGGTCGTCTTGTCGGGCGTGATGTCGTAGGCCTTCCACTTCTGCGTGATCGCCCCGCCGTAGGCCTTCGAGCGCTCGAGCGCCTGCAGGACGTTGCGCGACGTATGGCACTCCCCGCAGTGGCCCAGCGCCTCGACGAGGTACTTGCCGTGGTTCCACTCGGCGGGCTTCGTGGGATCGGGCGTGAAGCGGCGGTCCGAGTCGAACAGCCAGCTCCAGTACGCCATGAGGAAGCGCTGGTTGTACGGGAAGCGCATGGCGTCCGGGGGGGGCGTGTAGTGGACGGGCTTCAGGCTGAACAGGTACGCCTTGACGGCGAGCACGTCGGCATCGCTCAGCAGGGTGAACGAGGCGTACGGGAAGGCCGGATAGAGGTGCACGCCCCCCTTGCCGATGCCGAGCTGCAGGGCGGCGCGAAAGTCATCGTCGCTCCAGCTGCCGATGCCCGTCCCCTTGTCCGGCGTGATGTTGGGCGAGTAGAGCGTCCCCATGCTGCCGAGGTCGAACTCGCGACCCCCCGCGAAGGGCGTGCCTCCGGGCACCGTATGGCAGCTCACGCAGTCGGCCGCCCGGACCAGGTACGCGCCGCGCGCCACCATCTCCGGGGTCGGGGCGACATCCGGCCGATGCGGGACGCTCAGGGAGAACGCGCGCCACGTGACCACGATGCCGGCGAGCACGATGACGATCGGAATCCAGATCCAACGCTTCATGGGAGCTCCCGCGGCGACTCATGGACGACGGCCGGTTTTGATTTGGCGGATCTGTCCGGCGCCCACCGCGGGGCGAGTGTAGCCGCGCCCCGAGCTAAAATGAAAGGCGGGTCGATTGCGGCTCGGCTATCATCATCGCCCTTCTAGACCGGAAAATATTTGGCCGTATATAACGCTCGAGGCCCGGCTCTTTGAATTACGGGGCGGCTCTGCGCAGCGCGCGCGGCTCCTGAAGGAGAGCGGCTTGCGGCGCCTCCGTGTCGAGCCGGTAGCCGGCGACCATCGCATTGAGCGCCCGCACCTGCTCGACGATGGACTCGCTCGCCGCCGCGGCCTGCTCGACGAGAGCCGCGTTCTGCTGGGTCATCGACTCGAGCTGCATCACCGTGCGGCTTGCGTGCTCGATCTCCGAGGACTGCTGGCGGCTCGCGGTCGCGATCTCGGCCACGATCTGCGTCGCCTGCCTCACGGCGGCCACGATCTCGGAGAGCGAGCGGCCGGACTCCTCGACCAGGCGGCTGCCCTCGCCCACCCGCGCCACGCTGTCCTGGATCAGCGCCTTGATCTCCTTCGCGGCCGTCGCGCTGCGCCCCGCGAGGTTGCGGACCTCGCTCGCGACCACGGCGAATCCGCGGCCCTGCTCGCCGGCGCGCGCGGCCTCGACGGCCGCGTTGAGCGCGAGCAAGTTGGTCTGAAAGGCGATCGCGTCGATCACGCCGATGATGTCGGCGATCTTGCGCGCCGCCGCGTTGATGCCGCCCATCGCCGTGACCGCGGAGCCCACGACCGAGCCGCCTTTCTCGGCCCGATCGCTCGCGGCGATCGCGAGCTCGTTCGCGCGCGCCGCGTTCTGCGCGGTCTGCTTCACGGAGCTCGCCATGGTCTCCATCAGGGAAGCCGCCTTCTTCAGATGGGAGGCCTGCTCGTCGGCGTGGTAGGCGAGGTCCGTGTTGCCGCTCCCGATCTGCTCGGCGCCGTTCTGCACCTCGCCCGTCACGTCCTTGATCCGGCCCACGAGCGCGGCCACCAGGTCGATGAGCGCGTTCACGCCTTCGGAGAGCGTCGCGAGCTCGCCCGTCTTGCCTGCGAGCGACAGCCGCCGCGTGAGATCGCCCTCCGCCGCGGCCGCAACGACGGCGTGCGTCTCCTGCACGGCGCGCCGCAGCTGCTCGGCGAAGCTCACCTGCGCGGTGATATCCGTTGCGTATTTGACGATCTTGAACGGCTTGCCCTCGGCGTCGAGGATGGGGTTGTAGCTCGCCTGGATCCACACCTCCCGGCCGCCCTTGGCCATCCGCTTGTAGCGGCCCGCGTCGTATTCCCCGCGGGCGAGGCGCGTCCAGAGCGTGTACTGCTCCTCGCTCTCGTGCGATCCCGGCTCGAGCAGCACGCCGTGGTGCTTGCCTCGGAGCTCATCGAGCGTGTATCCCATCATCGCGAGGAAGTTGCGGTTCGCGGTGAGGATCGTGCCGCGCAGGTCGAACTCGATGACGGCCTGCGCCTTGCTGATCGCGGCGAGCTGTCCCATGCCGTCGGAGAGCTTCATCATCTGCTCGGTGATGTCGACCGTGTGCTTGACGACCTTGTACGGGCGGCCGAAGAGACCGAGGATCGGATAGTAGGTGGCCTGGACCCAGACCACTCGTCCCTTCTTGCCCATGCGCTTGTATTGCGCCGATTGGCACTCGCCCCGGCGCAGCTTCGCCCAGAACTCCCGGTACTCGGCCGAGGCGGCGTACTCCGGGTCCACGAACAGCCTGTGATGCGCGCCGCGCAGCTCCTCGCGCGAGTACTGGGAAGCCTTGAGGAAGTTCTCGTTCGCCCGCAGCACGTTGCCCCGGAGGTCGAACTCGATGACCGGGAGCATCCGGCCGAAGGCGGCCACCTGCCGGCGCATGTCCGCGCAGTGCCACAGGCTCGCCCACAGGCCGTGCAGCGAGCGACCGAGCAGTGCAAGAGGATTCGAGGCCATGACCCGCAATCTCGTGAGGCCCGGTGTCGCCAGGCCGCTCCGGGCGCCTGATCGCGGACGAGCGGGGGAGCAGGCGCACCGCCCCTCGAGCTTTATCGGCGCTCCACCCTGTGGCTTGATGCGATGTGCGTCGCAATATCGGGAAGCTCGGCAGGGCGGCGCCCGCGAGCAGCCGCGGCTCGGTCGCTCAGCACGGCGCGGTGCCCACGAGCGGACGAGGCTCGGCCGAGGCGCCGGCCGCGCTCGCGCCCTTGGAGGCCGGAGCGAGCCTGGGCCACGCGAGCCGCAGGGTCGACGTGCGCAGCACCTTTCGGTACAGCTCCTCGTAATCGCAGGCCATGCGTGTCACCGAGAAGGCCTGCTCGAACCGCTCGCGAATCGCCGCGCGATCGAGCCTGTGCAGCCGATGAACCGCCTGCACTGCCTCATCGATGCCCGCCACCACGAATCCGGTCGTTCCATCCTCGACGATCTCCGCCACCGAGCCGCGCGGGAAGGCGATGACGGGCGTGCCGCACGCCATGGCCTCGATGATCACGAGCCCGAAGGGCTCGGGCCACTCGATCGGAAACAGCAGGGCGAGCGCGTTGCCGAGAAACTCGCTCTTCTGCGCCTCGCCGATCTCGCCGATGTAATCGACGAGCGGGTCGTCGAGCAGCGGCTCGATGCGCTGCTTGAAATAGTCGCGGTCGGCGGGATCCACCTTGGCCGCGATCTTCAGCGGCAAGCCCGCGCGGCGGGCGATCTCGATCGCCCGATCGGGCCGTTTCTCCGGCGAGATCCGCCCGAGAAACGCGAGGTAGCCGCCGCGAGGAGAGACGCTCAAGCGGAGCAGATCGAGCGGCAGTCCATGATAGACCGTGCCGAGCCAGTTCGCGGCCGGGAGCGGCCGGCGCTGGTCGTTCGAGATCGAGACGACCGCGAACTGGGGGAAGGTCCGATAGAAAGGCGGCAGGTCCGGCAGGTCGAGCCGGCCGTGCAGCGTCGTGATCGTGTGGGCGGCGATGTCCTGGAAGGTTGGAAAATGCATCAGATCGAGGTGAAAATGCAGGATGTCGAATTCTTGGGCGCGCCGCCTCACCTCGGCCAGCATGATCAGGATGTGCGGAATCGGGTCCCGGACCGACGGGTCGAGGCGCAGCGCTCTCGGACAGCACGCGGCGAGCTCGGCGGCGGTTCGGGAATCCCCGCTCGCGAAGAGCGTGACTTCGTGTCCTTGCCGGACCTGCTCCTCCGTCAGGTACGAGACGATCCGCTCCGTGCCACCGTAGAGCTCCGGCGGGACGGCCTCGACGAGCGGCGCAATCTGGGCGATTCTCATTTTGCTACTCCTTGCCTCTATCCAACCCATCCAATCGAGCCGGTCGCGTGCGGGCCCGGCAACGGGAGAATCAGATGCCGCGACTCCATCCGGCAGCCGAATGCCCAGCCGCCGATCAAGCAGCGAGCGCTGATCCCGGCTCGCGAGCAGCAGGACTCGAACCCGCGCGCCCCGGCGGCCTCGTGAGAGGGGCCCTGCGCACGGCGCTCGTCGGATCAATGCTCGCCGGAGCGCTCGGGGCGGGCTCCGCCGCGCGCGCGGAGTGGGTCGCGACGTTCTACACGGGCGTCTCCCACACCTACGAGAGCAATCTCGAGGTGGTGCAGCCGGCCACGCGCTCCGATGCGACGTTCGAGGCCGTTTCCTGGGCTCCCCATCCGTTCGCTCTGGGGGCGCCGTACTACGGCGTGCGCTTCAGCTACTTCCCCTCGAGCGGGGCCCACGTCGGCGCCACCTTCGATTTCACGCACTACAAGATGTACGCCGAGACCGCGGAGGACGTGGTCGTCCGCGGCACGTGGAACGGGGCGCCCATCGACGAGTACACGCAGATGAGCGCTTTCGTGCAGCGGCTCGAGATCGCGCACGGCGTCAATCTCACCTCCCTCGACGGGCAGTACCGCTGGAACGAGGAGTTCGACGACGGGCCGTGGGAGAAGCACATCGGCGCGGGAGCGCTGCTCTACCTGCCTCATTCCGACGGCACGATCGACGGCATCGGAGTGAACGGCAATTACCAGTACGCGGGCTACGGCGGCCAGATCTTCGGAGGGGCGGAGTACACGCTGCCCGCGCGGCTCCAGCCGCACGGCATACCGCTGAAGCGCATCACCCTGCTCATCGAGAGCAAGCTCAACGTCGGCGACCTGAACATCGACCTCGACCCCGCGACGCGCATCGACACCCGCACGACGACGCTGCACCTCATCGCCGGCGTCTCGCTGCACTTCTGAGGCGGTCTCGGGCGCATCTCGCGGGTCCGCGGGCGGGAGTGGCCGCGACGGATCCGCCGCGGCAGCCCCGCCCTCGCTCGCAGCCGCCGAGCGGGCTCAGTCGCTGTATCCGCGCTCGCCGTGCAGCGCGAGGTCGAGGCCCTCGCGCTCCTGATCCTCGGTGACGCGCAGGCCGAGCGCGGCGTCGAGCACCTTGAGGATCGCGTAGGTGAGCGCGGCGCACCACGCCGCCGCCGCGACGATGCCGGTCGCCTGAGCGAGCAGCTGGCTGCCGAGCGTCATGCCGTTCGCGTAGCCGACTCCGCCGAGCCGCGCGTCGACGAACACGCTGGTGAGCAGTGTGCCGAGGATACCGCCCGCGCCGTGCACCGGCGACACATCGAGCGAGTCGTCGATCGACAGCGTGCGCTTGAGCAGCTGCGTGGCGAGGAAGCACACGACCCCCGCGCAGATTCCGATGACGATCGCGCCCTCCGGTCCGACGAACCCCGAGGCGGGCGTGATCGTGCCGAGCCCGGCGACGGTGCCCGTCACGATGCCGAGCAGGCTCGGCTTGCCGAAGCGCAGCCACTCCATCGCCATCCACGACAGAGCGCCCGTCGCGGCGGCGAGATGCGTGACGAGTATCGCCATCGCGGCGGAGCCGTTCGCCGCGAGCGCGCTGCCGCCGTTGAAGCCGAACCAGCCGACCCAGAGCATCCCGGCGCCGAGCACCGTGAGGGGCATGTTGTGGGGCGGCATCGGATGGTGAGGGAAGCCTTTGCGCTCCCTCAGCACGAGCGCGGTGACGAGCGCCGCGACACCCGCGTTGATGTGCACGACGATGCCGCCCGCGAAATCGAGAACGCCTCGCTGGGCCAGCCAGCCGCCGCCCCACACCCAGTGACAGATCGGCACGTAGACGAGCAGAAGCCACGCGGCGGAGAACCACAGCACCGCGCTGAATTTCATGCGCTCGGCGAATCCGCCGACCACGAGCGCTGGCGTGATGATCGCGAAGGTGAGCTGGAACATCGCGAACGCGGCTTCCGGCGTCGAGCCGTGCAACGCGTGGCGCCCGATTCCGGCAAAGCCGAGCTTGCTGAGCGGCCCGATCAGCCACTGGTGGCGGCCCGTCTCGCCGAAGGCGAGGCTGTAGGCGCCCGCGAACCACAGCACGCTCACGAGGCAGGCGATCGCGAAGCACTGCATGGACACCGAGAGGACGTTCTTGGTGCGGACGAGGCCCGAGTAGAACGCGGCGAGGCCCGGCAGCGTCATGAGCAGCACGAGCGCGGTCGCCGTGATGAGCCAGGCCGTATCGCCGGTGTTGAGGGACGGAGTCGCGGCCCATGCGGCGACGGGGAAAACGGCACAGGCAGCCGGGGCCGCCCATCGGGCGGCGAACTTTGCTCGCACGGTCGGACCCCTCGAGTTCACCGGCGACGCCGCCGGCAGTGCAACGGAC
>JASHSR010000505.1 GCA_030038645.1 Gammaproteobacteria bacterium | reverse complement strand
ATCCGCGATGAGATCGCCGAGACGGCCCAGGAACTCGGTGCTCATGCCGGGATGGAAGCGGTCGCGGTCCGTGCTGCCGAGCGCGAGCAGGCCGACCGAGCCCTTCGGTCCGAGCGGGATGAGGGCGACGGAGCCCATGGCCTCGGCGTCGGCGCCGAAGAGAAACTCGCGCTGCGAGTCGCGCGCCTGGCCGCAGCGCGGCTTGCCGTTCGCGAACAGCGACTCGAACGACTTGAGGCTCGGGTCGTCCGCCGGGACGACCTTGACGAACCGCTGGGCGGGGATGTCGCCGGCCGGTCCGATCAGCACCAGCACGGAGTGGAAGGCATCGAAGTCCTCCCTGAGGCTCGCCTCGATCTGCTCGATCGTGGCGGCGCGGGTCGCCGCGCGCAGCAGGCGGCGTGTGAAGAGATGAATCTTCTCGGCCACGGTGTCGTTCGAGCGCGCGACCTTCACGAACTCCGCGAGCTTCTGCTCGACCGCGGCTTGGTGCTCCCGGAGCACCTCCACTTGGCGCTCGATGAGCGAGATGGTCGATCCGCCCCGCGCGTGCGGCAGCCGAAGCCGAGCGAGCAGGGGCTGGTGGTGCTCGAAGAAGTCAGGGTTGTGCTGCAGGTAGCGGGCGACGGATTCCTCCTCCGCCTGTGCCGCAGTCATTCCGCGAGCCTCTCGTGTGGTCATGTTCCCCTCACGCCCCTAGTGGAGTTGTATCACGAGCCGGCGCGACCTTCACGCATCGACGTGACCTTCATGGATCGACACGGCTCTCACAGATCGACATGGCCTTCGAACGAAACCTCCGCCGGGCCCGTCAGCCACATCGGATCGCCCGGGGCGTCCCAGTTTACGCGCAACTCGCCGCCGCGCGCCTGCACGCGCACTTCGGCATCCAGCAGCCCGCGCCTGCGCCCGACCGCCACGGCGGCGCAAGCGCCGGTTCCGCACGCGAGCGTCTCGCCGGTGCCCCGCTCGTGGACTCGCAGGCGGATGTGGCCGCGGTCGACGATCTCCATGAACCCGACGTTCACCCGCTTCGGAAAGCGCCGATGGGTCTCGATCGCGGGCCCGAGGCGCTCGACGGGCGCCGTCTCCACGGAGCTCACGGTGAGTACTGCGTGAGGGTTGCCGATCGACACTGCCCCGATCTGCACCTCGGTCCCGGCGACCTCGAGGCTGTGCAGGGGCGCATCGCCCGGAGCGTCGAACGGCAGGGAGCGGGGATCGAAGCTCGGCACGCCCATCTCGACCGAGATCGAGTCCGGCGAGCCGATGCGGGCCCGCACCTCGCCGCCGGCGCTGTCCATCAGCACCATCCCCCCGGCCGGCGCCCGTCCGCGCCGGTGCAGCAGGGCGGCGACGCAGCGGGCGCCGTTTCCGCACTGCTCGACCTCCACGCCGTCCGCGTTGAAGATCCGGTAGTAAACGCTCGTGCCGGGGCGGCGGGGCGGCTCGAGCACGAGCGCCTGATCGAAGCCGATGCCGGTGTGGCGGCGCGCGAGGCGGCGGAGCTGTCCGGCCGAGGGCAGGCCTTCGCGCAGGGCGTCGAAGACGATGAAGTCGTTGCCGAGGCCGTGCATCTTCGTGAAGTCGATGCGCATGGGTCGAGCGGTCTGCGGGTCGAGCAGTCTTCCCGGCGTGCCGGACCCGAAAATCATACCCGACCGAAGTGTGATTGACATCGACAAATTGGCCCCTCGGCGTCTCTCCTCGGCGGGCGACTCCGGTACATTAGGTCGATTCACGCCGTCACCCGCACCTATGCGCATCTTGATCGTTGAAGACGACGAGCTGGTCGCGGACGCGGTCGCTCGCGGGCTTGCGGCGGCGGGATTCGCGGTGGACCGGTCCCGCAGCGCCGAGGCGGCGGAGGCGGCTCTCGCGGCCGAGCATTTCGACCTCGCCGTCGTGGATGTCGGGCTGCCGGGCGCCGACGGCCTCGCGCTGGTCCGCCGCTTGAGAGGCGCCGGCTCGAGCCTCCCGGTCCTGATCCTCACCGCGCGCGACACGGTCGCCGTGAGGGTGGAGGCGCTCGACCTCGGCGCCGACGATTTCCTGATGAAGCCGTTCGAGCAGGCCGAGCTCGCCGCCCGCTGCCGCGCGCTCATCCGGCGCGCGCATTTGAGAGCGCGCGGCGAGGTGAGCCTCGGCGGGATGCACCTCGATGTGGGGGGACGGCGGCTGCGGATCGGCGGCGCGCCCGTCGAGCTCACGGCGCGGGAGTGGCTCGTGCTCGAGTGCCTGGCGCTCAACTCCGGACGAATCATCTCCAAGGAGCGCCTGCAGGAGGCCATGGCGAGCTGGGACAAGCCCCTCACCCCGAACGCCGTCGAGGTGTATGTCTCCCGGGTGCGGGCGAAGCTCGGGACCGCGGCGGTCATCCGGACGGTGCGCGGCCTCGGCTATCGGCTCGACGAGCCGCCGGCGTGAGCGGGCGGCGCGCAACGGCGGCCGGCGTACCTGCGCGAGCGGCGCAGGTGAGCAGGCCGGCGCACCTGGGCGGCCGGCGCGGATGAGCCTCAGGTCCGATTCGGGCGGCTCGATCCGGCGGCGCCTGCTGATCTCGCTGCTGCCGCCCCTCCTCGCGCTCATGATCGCCGGCGCCTTCGCGAACTATCACGCGGCGATGCTCTTCGTGAGCACCGCTTACGATCGGCAGCTCGGGGATGAGGCGCGCGCGCTCGCGGCGAGCGTCACGGCCGCGCACGGGGCGCTGCGCGTGGACCCGCAGTACGCGGGGGAGGGCGCCTCGAGCGAGGCGCGCCTCGGCGCCCTGCAGTTCTCCATCCGCGGTCCGCGCGGGCAAAGGGTTGCCGGCAATCCGCTCCTGCAGCCGGCGCCGGCCGGCGATGCGAACCCCTCGTACGCCGACGCGGCGCTCGGCGGCCGGCCGTTCCGCGTCGCGACCTATCGGCTTCGGACCGCTCTTGGCGTCGCAACGGTCAACGTGGCCGAGCCTGCCGCCGCGCGCGCCGCTTCCGGGCACTTCATCCTGGCGAGCACGTGGCTCGTGGACTTCATTGAGGTCGACATGACGCTGCTCTTCGTCTGGATCGCCGTGCACTTCGGGTTGAAGCCGCTGCTCGCCGTGCGCCGCCAGATCGAGACGCGGTCGGCGCGCGAGCTGCAGCCGCTGCGGGCATCCGAGGTCGCATCGGAGATCCGCCCGCTGGTGGATGCGCTCAATCTCCTGTTCGACATGCTGCGCGAGTCTTCCCGGTCGCAGCGCCAGTTCGTCGCGGATACCGCGCATCAGCTGCGCACGCCGATCGCGGGGCTCCTCGGGCAGCTCGAGCTGCTCATGCGCGAGCCGGCTGCGGCTCCCCTGCGCGAGCGGCTCGCCATGCTGCACGAGGGGATGGCCCGGCTCGCCCATTCGGCGAATCAATTGCTCGCGCTCGCCCGGGCCGATCCGTCCGCGCGGATCGCGGACCGGTTCGAGCGCGTGGATCTCCCCGCGCTCGCCGGGCGCGCCGTCGAGCTCAACTTGAGGCGGGCCATCGAGAGCGGCCACGACCTGGGCGCCGACACGCGCCCGGCCGAGGTGAGCGGCATTCCGCGGCTGCTCGAGGACCTCCTCGGCAACCTGGTCGACAACGCCCTCAGCTACACCCCGCAGGGGAGCCGCATCACGGTGCGGTGCGGCGTCGCGGACGGCAGCGCATTTCTCGAGGTGGAGGACGACGGGCCGGGCATTCCGGAGGCCGAGCGCGCGCGCGTGCGCGAGCGGTTCTATCGGATCCCGGGCACGCCGGGCCACGGATGCGGCCTCGGGCTCGCCATCGTCGAGGAGATCTCGCGCGTGCACGATGCGACGGTCAGCCTCGAAGCGGGCGCCGCGGGGCGCGGCGTGCAGGTGCGAGTCCGCTTCCCCGCGCCCGCCGCAGCGCCACGACAACGGCGCCGGAGCGGCGTTTCTCGAGAAATTGCGAACACCGTCGCAGTTTGAGCGTCACGCTTCTGCGGGGCGCGGCGTCGCCTCTTATCGTCAGACTCCTGCAAGCTTCCCCGCCTAGGGTTCCCCCCATGGATCGAGCGCATCTCAAACGCCGACGCCTCCCGCCGCGCGCCTCCCGGCGCGCGGAGCGCGCGACGCCGATGAATGTGACCGGCGTCACGCTCATCGAGCTGATCACCGTCATCGCGATCGTCGCGATCTTGATGACGATCGGCGTCCCATCCTTTAAGTACATCGGCAATTCCTACCGCATCGCGGGCGAGGTGAACGGGTTGCTCGGCGACCTGCAGTTCGCGCGCGCCGAGGCGATCAAGGAGGGGCAGACGGTCACCGTCTGCATCTCGGCGGACGGCGCCACCTGCTCCGCGAGCGCCGATACCTGGCAGACCGGGTGGATCGTCTTCTCCGACGTGATGGACGATCAGACCGTCGATCCCGGCGACACCGTGCTGCGTGTCCAGCCCGCCTTCACGAGCACGGACACGTTTGAATCGGGCTCCGGCCTCAACGCGGTGACGTTCAGCAGGGAGGGATTCGCTCTGCAGCTGCCGAACGGGGGGACGACCCTCACGCTCCACGACGCGACGGCCGATTCCGTCTGGACGCGTTGTCTCGATATCACGGTGATCGGAATGATGACCGTCTATACCCACACCACCCAGGCGGCCTGCATATGAGAGCGCGGCGCGCGACCTTCTCCCGGCGATGGCCTGCCCTGCGCTCGGGGCATCCGGCTCTGCCCTCGCGGTGTCCGGCTCGGCCCGCGCGGCGTCCGGCTCCGCGCGCGAGCGGCTTCAGCCTCGTGG
>JASHSR010000504.1 GCA_030038645.1 Gammaproteobacteria bacterium | reverse complement strand
AGCCGACGACGACGAGGCTCGCGTCCGTCCCGGGCCCACCGCCCAGCGCCGCCTTGACCCGCCGCTCCCAGATCCTACGGCCGCTCGCGAGATCGAATGCCGCGATGTCGCCGCCGCGGCCGGCGGCATAGACCACATCGCCCTGCACCGCGAGATCGAGGCCGAGCAGCAGGGGCTTCTTGGTGCCGCCGACGCTTGCCGACCAGACGCGCTCGACGCGCAGGCTCGCGGTGAAGGGCACCAGCTTCCTCGGCTGATCGACGTTCTTGCTCTTGGAGCACGCCGTGGCGAGCGCGATGAGCGCGAGCACGATGGCTAGCCGGCGCATGGCTTACTTGCTCGCCGCCGCGGCCGCAGGCCGCGCGGAGCCGCTGCGACGGCCCGCGCCGCGAAGATCGTCGATCTTGAGATTGAGCACGTCGTTCTCCGCGAGTGAGGGCCCCGCCGCGAGCAGCGCGGCGCGATATTCATCGAGCGCCGCGGCCTGGTCGCCCTTCGCATAATAGGCGTCGCCGCGGATCTCGTGGTAACGGGAGGCGAAGGCGCCGGTTTGCGGGGGCCCGAGGGTATCGAGCGCGGCGTCGGGCCGCCCCATCGCGATCTCCACCCGCGCGAGCCGCAGCCGCGCGATGGTCGCGAGCCCCGGATCCCGCGACTGCTGCATCACGGCGCCGAGCCGCTGCGCGGCGAGATCGAGCTCGTTCGCCTCGACGAACACCCGCGCGGCCGCGAGATTCGCCTGGTCCGCGTAGGGGGTGCTCGAGTAATTGCGCTGCAGCTCATCGATCAGCTGCAGCGCCTGCCCCCGGTTGCCGGCATCGAAGTCCTGCAGCGCCTGCTGGTACAGGCCGTTCGCGGCAAGATCGATGCGGCTCGCGTGCGCCTGCCACCAGCGCCAGCCGCCGATGGCGAGCGCCCCGACGGCGACCCCGGCGACGATCC
The DNA here is from genome assembly GCA_030038645.1 of Gammaproteobacteria bacterium. GTDB lineage: Bacteria > Pseudomonadota > Gammaproteobacteria > Steroidobacterales > Steroidobacteraceae > JASHUC01. The sequence goes on along the minus strand of JASHSR010000504.1, from coordinate 1,938 downwards.
ACGGCCCGTTCTCCTTCAGCCAGGCGACGAACTGCTGCCATTGCTCGTTTTCCGACAGATAGTCATCCACCGATCGATTCCCCCCGGCCGCCTTCGGCGTGCCTCGCCCCTCTCTCCGCTGCCAGCGCGGCGAGGATCCGTTCCGGAAGCTCGACGAGCAGGCACTCGCTCTGACCGGCCTCCTGGCGCAAAGGTTTCAGAGCGGCGGCGCCGCGGCCGAGCTCCTCCTCCCCCATGACGAGCGCAAGCTGCGCTCCGCTGCGGTCGGCGCGCCGGAACTGGGCCTTGAAGTTGCCCCCGCCCAGGCTCAACTCGAAGCGCAGCTGCGGCAGCGCATCGCGCAGCGACTCGATGACCCTCAGGCCGGCCGCCGCCGCGCGCTCGCCGTTCACGATGACGTAGACGTGCGGAGGCCGCAGGCCCGCCGCGCCCGGCGCATCGGGCTGCCGCGAGGCCTCCCGAAGCAGCTCGACCGTTCGCTCCATCCCGAGCGCGAAGCCCATCGCCGCCGTCGCCTCGCCGCCGAGCTGGGCGATGAGCCCGTCGTAACGGCCGCCTGCGCACACCGCATCCTGCGACCCGAGCGCATCGCTCACCCATTCGAACACGGTGCGGCTGTAGTAGTCCAGGCCGCGCACCAGCCGCGGATTGACCTCATAATCGACGCCGATCGAGTCGAGCGCGGCGCAAAGCCCCTCGAAATGGGCGCGCGAGTCGCCGTCGAGGTGCTCGGTGAGGAGCGGGGCTTCCGCGACGAGCTCCCGCATCTCGGGATTCTTGCTGTCGAGGATGCGCAGCGGATTGGCGTCGAGCCTGCGGCGGCTGTCGGCATCGAGGCGCGGCTCGTGCGCGCGGAAGTAATCGACGAGCCTCGCGCGATAGGCGCGCCGCGACTCCGCCGTGCCGAGAGAATTGAGCAGCAATCTGACCCTCGAGATCCCGAGCCGCCGCCATAGGCGCGCCGTGAGCGCGATGAGCTCCGCATCGAGATCCGGACCCGCGAAGCCGACGGCCTCCACATCGATTTGGTGAAACTGCCGGAAGCGGCCCTTCTGCGGCTTCTCATGGCGAAACGCCGGCCCGGCGCACCACAGCTTGTGGCGCTGGCCGCGCAGCATGCCGTTGCCGATGACCGCTCGGACGATGCCCGCGGTCGCCTCCGGCCGCAGCGTGAGGCTCTCGCCCCCCTGGTCCACGAAGGTGTACATCTCTTTCTCGACCACGTCCGTGTGCTCGCCGATCGCACGCCGGAAAAGCTCGGTGTGCTCGACGATCGGCACGCGGATCTCCGCGTAGCCGTAAGCCTCGAGCAGCTCTCTCGCGACCGCCTCGAGCCGCTGCCAGAGGCCGATGTCGGCCGGCAGCACATCGTTCATGCCTCGCACGGCCTGGATCTGTGCGGTCAAGCCCATCCCTTCGGAGCCCGCTCGGCTCGCTCAGTTGATCACTTGCAGATTGGCGCGCTTGCGGTCGTCGGAGCCGCGCCTTTCGGCGGCGGCGAGCCTCATCGGGGCGACGCGGCCCGAGCGGTTGACCCGAAACTCGGTGATGACGTTGCGCGCAGCCTGCGGAACGGCGACCGGCCGGCCGTCGAGCTGCAGGGCGACCTCGGGCGGATTGCCGAGCAGGATGCGCAGAGGAGGCACGCCCCTCACGGTCCGCGTGGAGCCAGCGAAGCCCACATCGTAGAACAGCCGCTCGCCGCGCGCGTCGTAGACCTCGGTCCAGCTGTCCTCGGTGAAGTGCATCTTGAGTACCGAGACTCTCAGGTGCGGCCCAGCGCTCGCCTGCGCAGCCGCCGCGCTGGAGGGCTGCCCTGGAGCCGCCAGTTGTCCGGGGCCCCGGGGGACGGACGCGAGCGCCCCGCCCTGCGCCGCAGGCGCCACGTCGGCGCGAGGCGTTGTGCTCGCCGGCCGCGGCTGCGATCGCGGCACGGCG
>JASHSR010000503.1 GCA_030038645.1 Gammaproteobacteria bacterium | reverse complement strand
CAGGCGTTGTGGGCGCCATCGCCGTCCAGTTCCGGCCACAGCGCGGTGCCGAGCGCCTGCAGGCCCACCTCCGCCGGACCGAGCCCCACGAGGGCCTGCAGCACCTCGAGCGGCTTGCGCGCCGCGCGCCCCGTGCGCCGCAGCGGCTGATCGTCGACCCGGACCTCGAAGCCGCCGAGCGTCCGCAGCCGCAGCCGCACGGGCCAAAGCGGCGCGATGTCGGCTTCCGGAGGCATCGCGAGGTGGCGGCGGCGGATCAGCTTCGGCACGTAATCGCTCTCGATGCCGTGACGCAGGGCCAGCGCGAGCAGCCGTGCGCCGCGCAGCGGGTTGAACAGAGACAGCCCGCAGCTGAAGTCGCGCTCGGCGGCGATCCGCAGCGCCAGGCGCAGATGCTCCACCGCCTGCCGCTCTCCGCCGCGCTCCAGCTCGACGGCGGCCGAGAGCATCTCAGCGTCGAACATCCAGCGATCGCTCGGCAGACGCGCGGCGAGTCCCCGGGCCTCGGCCGCGCAGCGATACGCCTCATCGAGCTCGCCGGCTTCCAGCAGTGCCGATGCCAACATGTTGCGCTCGAGCGCCGCGAAAGACGGAGCCTGCGACAGAGCGCGATTGTCCAGTATCTCGCGCGCCAGTGTGGCAGCGGCAGCTCCCCTGCCACGCAACGAGTGCACCAGCGCCTGAGCCACCTTCGCAAACTGCAGCACATTGGTCTGCGAGGGGCTGAGCAACGCGACCAGCTCACGCACCAGCCGATCGGCGCGCGCTACATCTCCCGCACTCAAGCTGGCAAGCACCAGCATCGCCGTGAAGTTCCACTCCAGAATCGTCAATCCTGCGCGCCGCCCGCGCTCGCGCGCGGCGCTCAGCACCTCGAAGGCGCGCGCAGGCTCGTTGGTGAGCCAGAGCAGGTTGCCGCGCCAGATCTCGAAGGCGATCGCACCCAGGCTCGGAGGCCCCTCGCGCGTGGGCTGCAGCTGCTCGATCAGCGCCCGGGCCGCGGCTTCATCGCCTCTCCACATGAGCGGACCGATCGCCATCGCACCGAGACCGCCACGCTGCCCCGGGTCCGCCAGCGTCGGCGCGAGCGCCCGCGCCCGCTCGGTCAAATGGCGTGACAGGGAGTGCTCGGGCCGGTAGCCGACCAGATCGTAGGATTGCATGAGGATCTGCAATTCGATGGCCTGCGGAATCGATCCGCCGTTCTGCGCGCGCAGCGTCTCGAATGCATCGATCCAGCGTTCAAGTAGGTCCGGGGGCGATGCGCCCCAGATCCTGAAATGGCTCGTGATGAGGCTCGCAACCGCGAGCCACGTTCCCAGGCGCTCGTTCTGCTCGCGGAAGTGCTCGTAGGCCTGCGCCAGGCTGGCGCAAGCCAGAGCCGGATCGCGTATGACACAAGCCACACCGAGCCAGTACAGGAGCCAGCCATCACCGCGGAGCGTCGAGTCCGGAATGCGTTGCAACCATTGATCGAGCGTCACCAGCCGTCCCTGGGCATAGAGCTGCGGCGCCTGCTCGAGGATCAATCGCACCTGCTGGCCGACGTCATCACCCTCGAATGCCAGGAGCGTCGCCGCTTCGAGCTGCCCGCGGTCCTCCAGCAAGCTCGCGGCCCGGCTCTTCAGGGCCCGGACGGCCTCGGCGCCGAGGTCGCGCGCCAAGCGCGCCTGCAGGAAATCCCGAAACAGCGGATGAAATTGATACGAGGGTCCGGCGGGCAGCGCCCGGCGCTCGATGAACAGGTGCTCGTCATACCAGTGGGCGAGCAGCGCGGCCGCGCCAGCATATCCGGTCAGCGCCGCGACCGTCTCACCGTCCATCTCCCTCAGCACCGAGCATCTGAGCAGCGCCTCGCGCTCGCTCGAGCGCTGCAGCACCTCGTGCGCAAAATAGTCGAACAGCGCCTCACGTGCGTCTTGCGTATCGTTACCCGCGCCCGGCGCGGGCGATGCCACGGTCGGTACGCCGAGCAGAAGCTTCAGGCCGGCCGCCCAGCCTTGCGCGGACCGGTTGTGCGTCCGCACCGCATCCACGGCTATAGCGGGCGCCACGCGTTCCCCCAGCGCGACGGCTTCGGTATCCGTGAAGCGCAGATCCTCCATCTTGATCTCGCGGAACGCGGGATCCGTGAGCCACCGTGCGAGTGCCGCCGGGAGGCTCGAGCGGCTGAGCAGCAGCAATTGTCCGTGCGCGGGCAGCGAGTCGATCAATGCCGCGAGGATCGTGCCGAACGGCGACGAGGCCGCAGGCACCTCGTGGCAGTTGTCGAGCACGATGGCGAAGTCCGTATCAAACAGGCCGAACAGCCGCTCGAAGAAACGCCGGGCGAACACCTCGAGGCCCGGCAGAAACTCCGGCGTGAGCACGGGCCACCGCGCGGCCTTCGCGCCACGGCGATGCGGCGCGGCGAGCTGCAAGTAATGAAAGAGCGTCGCAGGATCGGCATCGCCCGCATCGATGTTCAGCCATAAGCAGCCGATCCCGCTCGCCTCGATCCAGCTCGAGGCGAGCATGGTCTTGCCGGCGCCGGCCGGCGCGCCGACCCAGCTCCAGCGGTGCGACCCGGATCGCTCGAGCAGGCGAAACAAACGCGCACGTGGCAGCACGGCGCTTCCCTGCGGTCGCGTCAGCTTGGCCGGCAACGCCGTTGGGCGGCGCGTGGGCGACACGGAGACGGCGCCTCTTCTTGCCGCGGAGCGCTTGCGCGGACGCTTCCCGACCATACCCTGGCCTACGAATCGCGGATGCGCGCGTGGAGCTCGCGCATCTCGCGCGAGGGCTCCACGCCGAGGCCGGCGAGCAGCAGCTCCCGGCAGCGGCGATAGGCCTCGAGCGCCTCCGCCTTATGTCCCAAAGCGAGGTAGGCGCGCAGCAGGCCGCGATGAAAGATCTCCGCGTGCGCGTCGAGCTCGATGCCGTGCCGATTCAGCTCGACCGCCGCCTCGAAGGCGCCGAGCTGCTCGAGGGCCGCTCCGAGCGCGCCCGCGGCGCGCA
>JASHSR010000502.1 GCA_030038645.1 Gammaproteobacteria bacterium | reverse complement strand
ATGCCCGGCTCCGTCTCACCGCCGTCCACGGTGAGCCGCGCTCCGAGGCAGGCGAGGCGCAATCTCTCGTCGTGGTCGCCATGGGGAAGCTCGGCGGCCGCGAGCTCGAGCGCTCCATTGCGCTGCAGAGCGGCGCGCGCCCAGTCGAGCGCGTCCTGAGAGGAGGATGCGGCGGCTCCGGCGGCGATGCCGAAGCTCAGCACGACCGCCGATAGCATCGTGGCCGCGAGTCTTCGGGCGGGCCGGGGGCTGAGAAGATTCATAGGCGTCCCCGAGCGATGGGCTTGCGATGACATTACCCCCGCCTCTACCGCAGGTCCACCCCCAAAAAAAACCCCGCCGAAGCGGGGTTCAAGGTATTGCGCGGATTAGGGGGTCTTGCTCCGCGACTTTCCGGTCTGCCCGCCGCGCGGGCGCGCGGCGGCAAGCCGTAACTGTCTAGCTGGTAGACCGTCTCTGACCGAAAGAGTTCACTCACTCTCCCGGCCCGGCGGACCGCTTCGACTTCACATATCCATGCCACCCATGCCGCCCGGCGGGCCTGCATGGCCGTGCTCCTCCTCCTTCGGAGCCTCGGCGACCATCACCTCCGTGGTGAGCAGCAGGCCCGCGACGGAGGCGGCGTTCTGCAGCGCAAGCCGGGTGACCTTGGTCGGGTCGAGAATGCCCTGCTCGATCAGATCGCCGAACGAGCCCGATGCCGCGTTGTATCCGTAGCTGCCCTTGCCTTCCTTGACCTTGTTCAAGATCACGGCGGCGTCCTCGCCGGCGTTCTCGACAATCTGGCGCAGGGGCTCCTCGATCGAGCGGGAGAGGATGCGAATGCCGACCGACTGGTCCTCGTTCGCGCCCTCGAGCTTGTCGAGCGCTTTCTGCGCGCGGATCAGCGCAACGCCACCGCCGGGCACCACGCCTTCCTCGACGGCCGCCCGCGTGGCGTGCAGCGCATCCTCGACGCGCGCCTTCTTCTCCTTCATCTCCACTTCGGTCGCCGCGCCGACCTTGATGACGGCAACGCCGCCCGAGAGCTTCGCAACACGCTCCTGCAGCTTCTCCTTGTCGTAGTCGGAGGTGGCCTCCTCGATCTGCTGGCGGATCGACTCGATGCGGCCCTTGATGTCCGCCTGCTTGCCGGCGCCGTCGATGACCGTGGTGTTCTCCTTCTCGACCACGATCTTCTTCGCCTCGCCGAGATCGTTGAGCGTCGCCTTCTCGAGCGATAGGCCCACCTCATCGGAGATCACCGTGCCGCCGGTGAGGATGGCGATGTCCTGCATCATGGCCTTGCGGCGGTCGCCGAAGCCCGGCGCCTTCACCGCAGCGACCTTGAGGATGCCGCGGATGTTGTTGACGACGAGCGTCGCGAGCGCCTCGCCCTCGACATCCTCCGCGACGACCAGCAGCGGCCGGCCGGATTTCGCCACACCCTCGAGCAGCGGGAGCAGCTCGCGAATGTTCGAGATCTTCTTGTCGGCGAGCAGGATGACCGGCTTCTCGAGCTCGGTCGTCTGATTCTGCTGGTTGTTGATGAAATAGGGCGAGAGATAGCCGCGGTCGAACAGCATGCCCTCGACCACCTCGAGCTCGTTCTCGAGCCCCGAGCCCTCCTCGACGGTGATCACGCCTTCCTTGCCGACCTTCTCCATCGCATCGGCGATCGTCTTGCCGATCGACTCGTCGGAGTTCGCGGAGATCGTGCCGACCTGGGCGATCGACTTGGAGTCCTTGCAGGGCTTCGAGAGCCTCTTCAGCTCCTCGACGGCGGTGGCGACCGCCTTGTCGATGCCGCGCTTCACGTCCATCGGATTGCGGCCGGAGGAGACGGCCTTCAGGCCCTCACGGATGATCGCTTGCGCGAGCACCGTTGCCGTCGTCGTGCCGTCGCCCGCCTCGTCGGAGGTGTTGGACGCGACTTCCTTCACCATCTGCGCGCCCATATTCTCGAACTTGTCCTTCAGCTCGATTTCCTTGGCGACGGACACGCCGTCCTTCGTCACCGTCGGAGCGCCGAAGCTCTTCTCGAGCACTGCGTTGCGGCCCTTCGGGCCGAGCGTCGCCTTGACGGCATTGGCAAGGATGTTGACACCCTTGAACATCCGCTGCCGCGAGTCGTCGCTGAATCGTACTTCTTTGGCTGCCATGGTATTACCTCTTTTGAATCAAAGGCTTACTTGCCTTCGATCACGGCCATCACGTCCTCTTCCCGCATCACGACCAGTTCCTCCCCGTCCAGCTTGACTTCCGTCCCGCTGTACTTGCCGAAGAGGATCTTGTCGCCGACCTTCACGTCGGGTGGACGGACGGTGCCATCTTCCAGAATCTTGCCTTTGCCGACCGCGACGATCTTCCCCTGGACCGGCTTCTCGGCCGCGGTGTCGGGAATCACGATGCCGCCCGGGGAGGTACGATCCTCCTCGAGGCGCTTGACGATGACGCGGTCATGAAGAGGACGAATCTTCATGGTTTACGCTCCTTGAAATGTTTAACTTATGATCGAACACACGGGAGGGGTGTTAGCACTCTCCCTTGACGGCTGCCAATAATAGGCGGCAGTGTTCCGATTTCAAGACGGGAGCGACGAATTTTTCATGACAGACGGCCTGGTGGTGCTCTGCACGTGTCCGGACGAGCCGACGGCGGACCGTATCGCCCGGGAGCTCGTGTCCGGCAGCCTGGCTGCGTGCGTCACGCGGGGGGCGTTCCGATCGACCTACCGCTGGCAGGGCTCTCTGCAGGATGAGCCAGAGGTGCTGCTCGTCATCAAGACCGTACGCTCCCGCTACGCGGAGCTCGAAATGCGGCTCAAGGCGCTGCATCCTTATCAGGTGCCCGAGATCATCGCCTTGCCGATCGCCACCGGGTCGGAGCCCTACCTCGCCTGGCTTGCTGCGCAGACCCGCTCTGCGGCCGAGGTGCGCGGATCGCCATGAGCCGCGGCAAGCGATTCTGCGCTCTCCTTGCCCTCGGCGCGCTGAGCGCCTCATCGTGGTGGGCGGGTACCGCGGCAGCGGCTGCGACGCTTGCGACGTCCACAAGGCCCGCGGCAGCGACGCCTGCGACCTCCGCAACGCCCGCGGCCGGGATCAACCAAGTCCTGAGCCTCGGGCGAGTCGGCTCCGGCGAAGGCAGCTTCCTGCCTCCCGATCGGGCATTCCGGCTGTTCGCCGAGCCACAGGGGCCGGACCGCATCCGGCTCAGCTGGGAGATCGCGCCGGGCTACTACCTGTATCGGAGCCGCCTGAAAGTCGCGGCGGGGGGCGCCGTCCAGCTCGGGCAACTCGTGCTGCCGGCGGGGGAGAGCAAAACCGACGAGTACTTCGGGACGCAGCAGGTTTATCACAACGAGCTCGTCGCGATGCTTCCGGTCGCCCGGGCCCCCTCGGCGGCGGCCCTCAACGTGCCGCTGCGAGTCACATACCAGGGCTGCGCCGACGCTGGATTGTGCTACCCGCCCATCACCAAGACGCTCGCGATCTCGCTGCCACCGGGAACGGGGAGCGCGGCAGGCGCGGCGGCGGCAGGACTTGCGGCGACGGGTTTCGTGGGTACGGGACTCGCGGCCGCGGCCGGCGGCGCGGGGCTCGTGGCGAGCGGGCCGGCCGGCGGGTCGGCTCCAGCGTTCGTCTCCGAGCAGGATCGGTACGCCTCCGTCGTGCGCGGCGGCAGCCTCGCCGCGATCATTGCCTTTTTCTATGCCGCGGGCCTCGTGCTCGCGTTCACTCCGTGCGTTCTGCCGATGGTGCCGATCATCTCGGGCCTCGTCGTGGGCGGCGGCCGCAACGCCACCGTAGCGCGCGGCTTCGCTCTGTCGCTCACGTACGTGATCGGCATGGCGCTCACGTACACGGCGGCCGGCATCGCCGTCGCGGCGGGCGGCGAGCACGTCCAGGCCGCCTTCCAGCAGCCGTGGATCGTCACGGCCTTCGCGGCGCTGTTCGTCCTGCTCGCCCTCTCCATGTTCGGGATGTTCACGCTGCAGATGCCTGCGGCCATCCAGACGCGCCTCGCGGGCTTGAGCAATCGGCAGGCCGCGGGCACGTTCGGCGGAGTGCTGGTGATGGGCGCGCTCTCCGCGCTCATCGTCACGACGTGCGTCGCGCCGGCGCTCGTCGGAGCGCTGGTGGTCATCGGCCAGAGCGGCGACATGCTCCGCGGCTGCATTGCCTTGTTCGTCATGGGCCTCGGAATGGGGACACCGCTCATCGCCGTGGGCGCATCGGCCGGCAAGCTGCTGCCGAAGGCCGGTCCCTGGATGGACATC
>JASHSR010000501.1 GCA_030038645.1 Gammaproteobacteria bacterium | reverse complement strand
GCAGAGCAATGAGCGGCAGGAGGAATTGCGCGTACGCCAGCTGCCGGAGATCGAGAGCCAGATCGAGAAGTTGAGGCAGGACCTCGCGATCACCCACAGCAAGCTCGACAACCTCACGGTGCGCGCGCCGGTGACCGGCCGGCTCACCTCGATGGATCTGAAGGTCGGCGAGAACCGCAATCGCGGCGAGCGCTTCGCCGAGATCACCCCACTCACCGGCTACAAGCTCACGGCGAACGTGGATGAATACTACTTGCAGCGCGTCGCGGTCGGAGAGACTGCGCAGGTGGACGTCGGCGAGCAGATCTTCTCAGCCAGGGTGACGCGCGTCTATCCCGAGGTGAAGGACGGCACGTTCGCGATCGACCTCTCCTTTCAGGGCGGCGAGCCGAAGGGGCTGCTGCCCGGACAGACGATGCAGGGCCGCCTCTCGCTCGGCGCCGACCAAGTGGCGACGATGCTCCCCGCGGGCGCTTTTCTCGAGCGTACCGGCGGCGACTGGGCGTTCGTACTGGACCCGGGCGGCCGCTCGGCGCAGCGGCGCCGAATCGAGCTCGGCCGCCGCAATGCAGAGCAGGTCGAGGTCTTGGAAGGACTCGCGGCCGGCGAGCGGGTCATCATCTCCGATTACTCCGGCCTGGAGCGCATCGACCGGATCGATCTCGAAAAATAGAAACGCCTGGAGCACCGACATGCTGAGACTCGAAAGCGTTCGCAAGACCTATCGCACCACCGAGGTCGAGACCCGCGCGCTCGACGATGTGTCGCTCGAAGTGGGCGTCGGCGAGTTCGTCGCGGTCATGGGCCCCTCGGGCTGCGGCAAGTCGACGCTGCTCAACATTCTCGGGCTTCTCGACAGCCCCGACGGCGGCGCCTACTGGTTCTTCGGCGAGGAGGTCTCCAAGTACTCCGAGCAGAGGCTCACGGCGCTGCGACGCACGGGCGTGGGATTCATCTTCCAGAGCTTCAACCTCATCGACGATCTCAGCGTCGCCGAGAACGTCGAAGTCGCACTGCTCTATCGCCGCGTCTCCCGCGGCGACCGCAAGCGGCGCATCGCCGTGGCCCTGGAGCGCGTGGGCATCGCGCACCGCGCGCGCCACCTGCCGCAGCAGCTCTCCGGAGGCCAGCAGCAGCGCGTGGCGATCGCCCGCGCGCTGGTCGCCGAGCCGAAGTTGATCCTAGCCGACGAGCCGACCGGCAACCTCGATACGGAGAACGGCGCCGCCGTCATGGACCTCCTCGCCGGCCTCAATACGTCGGGAACGACCGTCGTGATGGTGACCCACTCTCTCGTGCATGCGGCGCGCGCCAAGCGCACCGTGAAGCTGCTCGACGGCCGCGTCGTGAGCGAGACGCTGCTTGCGGCGTAGCGCCGAGCACGACGCCGAGGACGACCCCGAGGAAAACCGCCATGTTGCGCCACTACCTGGTCGTCGCTCTGCGCAATCTCTCGCGCAACAGGTTGTACTCGGCCATCAGCGTCTGCGGCCTCGCGCTGGGCCTCGCCGCGGCGCTCATCGCCGCGCTCTACGTCCGGAACGAGCTGACCTACGAGCACTTCCTTCCCGGCTATCGGGACATTTACAGCATCTCCTCGTCCTTTGCCGCCTCCGGCCAGGCGCCGCTCCGCGCCGATTCCGCGGCAGCGGACCTCGCTCGCTGGCTTGCAGTTCGCCTGCAGATTCGCCAGATCGCGCGGATCATGACGGAGGACCGCCACGGCGTGCGCGTCGATCACAACGATACGCTCGAGCGGATAACGTGGGCGGACCCGGAGCTCTTCGACATCTTCCGCTTCCCCGTGATTGCGGGAGACCCGACAGGAGCGCTGCGCAGGCCCGACGGCGTCGTGCTCACCCGCACGCTCGCACGCCGACTCTTCGGCCGCGACGACCCGGTCGGTGATACGCTCCTGCTCGATCGCCAACATCCACTGCGGGTCGCGGCCGTCATCGAGGACCTGCCGCCGAACACCCATCTCGATTTGGGCATCGTCGCCTCGAGCCGCGCCTCCTTCTCGCCGTTCGCGGCGCTCGATGCGCAGCCACCGGGCCTGGGAAAGGCGGTGGACGCCTACGTTTACTTTCGACTGCCTCCTGCGATCTCGCTCGACCAGGTCCGAGCGTCGCTGAGCGAATTCATCGCAACGCTGTACCGCCCCAAGATGGCAGGGGGACTGCGGCTCTCCTTCTCCGTCGTGCCGATCGCGGCCATTCATTGGCTGCCCCCGGCCATCGGCTCGATGAAGCCGCGCGGGAGTCCCGCCCTCCTGTATGCCATCGCAGCGATAGGTCTTCTGATCCTCCTCGCAGCCGCGATCAACTTCGTCAATCTATCGACGGCGCGCGCCGCGGCACGCCACGTCGAGGTGGGCGTACGGAAGGCATCGGGAGGCACGCGCCGCGATCTCTTCGTCCAGTTCGTCGGCGAAGCGCTGCTGCACTCGGGCCTCGCGTTGGTCGTCGCCTTGGGGCTCGCCGAGCTTCTGCTTCCTCTGTTCAACCGACTCTCGCAGTCGCGCTTGACGCTCGATTACCTCCACGATCCCTCGATCCTACCAGCCGCTGTCGGCTTCGCAGCCGTGGTCGGCGTGCTGGCTGGAATCTATCCGGCAATCGTCCTCTCGTCCTTTCGGCCGGTCACGGCACTCCGCGGGGGATCGGCCCGCCCCGGAGGCGAGGCGGTCCGGAGCGCGCTCGTGACGGTTCAGTTCGCGGTGCTCACCGGCCTCATCATCTCGATCGTCGTGGTCTTCGATCAGACGTCCTACGCAAAGAGAATGGCCGGCCTCCTGAGCACGACCAGAGTTTTCGCGGTCAACGGCGCATGCGGAAAGACCGACGCCGATGCGTTTCGGTCCCTTCCGGGGGTCGTGGCCGCGGCGTGCTCCGCGAGCGCACCGCTCGGATACGTGTATCGGAGAAGCTACGGGGCGGTGCGGCGCGGAGTGAAGACCTTCTTCACGGACGAGTCCGTCGACTTCGGCTTCTTCGAGCTCTACGGCCTGAAGCCCATCGCGGGGCGCTTCTTCTCGCGGGATCGAGGCGGCGATGCGGCCCCCCGCGGAGCGAGCGCAACGGGAGGGACGGCTTCGGCGCGGAGCACGAGCGCAGCAGAGAAGACGCCTTCAGCGCCGGAGATGAATTCGACACGCGGCACGCCGATCGTGATCAACGAGACCGCGGTCCATAAATTCGGCTTTGCGTCGGCCCAAGCGGCCGTCGGGCAGCGGGTCAACGTGTTCGGCGACCCGGGGGAGCGCCCGCCATCCGAGATCATCGGCGTCGTGCCCGACTTTCCCGTCGGCTCCATCCGTAAGCCGATCGACGCGACAGTCTTCTACGTGGACCCCAAGCAGTTCGATCTCCTGAGCGTGAAGGTGAGCGCTCCGCAGGAAGCGCAAGCGCTCGCGGCGATCGACGCGCGCTGGACTCAGCTCGACTCCTCCCGGCCCGTGAGCCGCTTGCCTGTTGCGCAAGCGCTTCGTCGCCTCTATGCGGATATCGAGGCGGACGGTGAGGTCTTCTCCGCCTGCTCCGCGATCGCCCTGCTGCTCGCGTGCGCCGGAATGTACGGCCTTGCCTCGTCCATCGCCGAGCGGCGCACCAAGGAGATGGGCATCCGCAAGGCGATGGGCGCGGGACGAGCCGATGTGCTGCGCCTCCTGCTGAGGCAGCTGACGCTGCCGGTGCTCTGGGCACAGCTGCTCGCGTGGCCAGTGTGCTACGTCGTGATGGGCCGCTGGCTCGCAGGCTTCGCCTATCACATCCAGCTCGGCGCCGTCAGCTTCCTCGCCGCCAGCGCCGCCGCGATCGCGATCGCCTGGGTGACGGTCCTCGGGCACGCACTCCGCGTCGCTCGCGCCAAGCCCGTCGCCGCGTTGCGCTACGAATAAAGCGCACCGTGCGGGATCGCTCCGGCCCTGCGGGACACCCCCGAGGTGGCCCCCCAGGACTTGTCAGTGTTGTATCGGGACGTAACCGCGCTGCTTGAGCAGTTCGATCACGCCGTCGTGACCGACCAAGTGCAGCGCGCCGACGACGATCAGATAATCCTGATCCTCGCGCAGCAAAGGCAGAATCTCCGTGAGCCACTTGCGATTCCGATCCGTCGTGAGCTCCCGGTAGAGGTCTGGAAACTGGTCGAAGCCGTCGTGCAGGGCCTTCTCGAGCGCGCCGGTGTCACCGTCGCGCCACGCTCCGACCAGGCTCTCGACCTCGCGGGGCGCGCTGTCCGCGTCCTGCAGCGTGTACTGCATGAACTCCCGCTGCTGGGCGTCGTCGAGGCGCGCGAAGAGGCTCAGTTGATCCTTGGCCGTCTCGAGGCCGATGACCGGCTTGTGGTCCGCCTGGGCTCGCCGCGCCAGCTGCATGTCGGCGCCCGAATCGACGTCGAATCCGGCCTTCGCGAGCTCGAGCTGCTCGACCGTCAGCGCCGCGAGCCACGGCTGAAAGTGGCTGAGATAGCCCGGGTTCAGTCCGAGCGGCTTCGCGTGCGCGGAGAAATTGGCATAGAGGGCCGGCCCGAGCGCGGCCGCGAGTGTCTTACCCGGCGGCAGCGTTCCTAGATCGAGCGTGAGGCCCATCAACTTGTCGATCGACAAGTCGCTGAGCGGAACCTCCATCACGAGGGCATGCGCATCGGCGTATGCGCGCAGCACTTCCGGCGGAAGCGCGCTATCGGACGGCTTCAGGATGTGCACGGAGCCGAGGAGGTAGACCGTATTGTGCCGTCCGTGAACGACCCAGAAGGTATGATGCTCGGCGCCCGCACGGGCGGCGCCCCACGCGGTCAGTGAGGCGCACAGGACGACCACTGCTGCAACGGTCGTCTTCCACGGGAGCATCGACCTGCAGCGCGCGGCGTTGGACCCGAGAGTGGACAAGCTCCTCCCGCAGCGGACCGGGAGAAGGCCCGGACGGACTGCGCTCGACACCTTGGCCGGCGCCACGGTCGATCTGATCGGCATTCTGAGTCGTGCCTGCGGCGTCAAGGACTCTTGCTGAGCCGCCGATAGTACTCGGCGACGGCGTCCTGATAGCCCCGCGGCACCATCTGCGGTCGCTCGCTGCGAACGTCGACCGCTTGCTCCTCGCCGGTTTGACGACGCAGCTGCAGCTCCAACCGATCCACATCGCTCAGCACTCGCCCGTAGAGCTCCTGGACCATCACGGGATTGCCGGGAAACCGCCGCGGATCGAGGTGCTGCATCGAGCGGATCAGCTCATCGACCTCGCGGCGCCGCTCCTCGTCGTTGCCGACCGCGCGCCGCAGCTGGCTGAGCTCGCTCATGCCCTGCCGGTAGCTCTGCTCGGCCTCCTGCGGAGAGATCGGCGGCGGCGTTGAGGTGTCGGGAGCCGCGGCACGGCCGCCGTACGGCCCGTTGTTTCCCGTGTTCCAGCCCCCGTTCACGAATCCGCCGACTCCTCCGCCACCCGCCGTCACCGGTCCGACGATCGCGCCGTCCGCGCCCGCGCGTCCGACTGGGCCCGCTCGACCCGCTTGGCCCGGCTGCCCTCCCTGACCGGCCTGGCCGGGCTGATTCGGCTGTCTCGCCTGCCCACTGCGATCCCCTTGGCGCGCCTCCGCCGCGCTTCGAAGATCCGGGTCGAGCGCCGCCAGTCGATCGCGCAGCCGCTCCACATCATCCAATGCGTCCTGCGCTGGCGGCTGACCCTGCCCGAGCGCCGCGCCCGCTTGACCGAGCTGATCGCTCAAGTGCTGCAGCGACGACTCGATATCGCCCTCCGTCGAGTCCGCCCTGGCAACGTAGCCGCGGCGCATTTGGTCCGCGCTTCGCTGCAGGAGCGTCTGGGTCTCCGACTCGTCGAGGTCGCTCAGTGCATCGCGCAGCTTGGACGCCGCCGCGCGGCTGCGCGGCAAGGTATCGCGCTCGGCATCCCGCATCCGCGCCTCGAGCTGCCCGAGATCGTCCGCCAGCTGCTGGCGGTCGTCGATCATCGTCTGCACATCGCCGGGCCCACCCCTCAGGCCGGGCACCGGCGGCAGATCCGACGGACCTCCGCGAAACGCGCCGAGCCCCGCGGGCGACCGGCTCGCCAAGTCTTGCAAGCGAGCCGCCTGCTTGCGCTCCTCGGCCGCCAACCGGTCGGCTTCCTGCCGGAGCGCCGCGAGCTGCGTTTGAGCCTCCCGCTGCTGAATGCCCCCGAGGGCCTGCACGGCCTCGCGCAGGCGCTCGGCGGCGCGGCGCGCTCCGGCGTCGTCGCCCTGATCGACCGCGCGGCGCATGTCATCCTCCGCCTGGCGCAGCTCATCGAGCGCCTGCCCGATGCGCCCGCTCGCGCCGGCGAGCCGGCCGCCGCTCATGCTCTGCCCGCTCTGCCCGCTCTGCCCGTCTTGGCCGCTCTGCGAGTCCTGTCCGGCTTGCGCGCTCTGCCCGCTCGGCCCGTTGCGAGCGAGGCGCTCGCTCTGAGCGAGCTGCTCGAGCTGCCGGCGGAGCTGATCCGCCTGCCGCCGCAGCTCCTCCTGCTGCCAGCGCTGCTCGGCCGTTTGATCGCTCCCGGCCCGACGCTGCGCGGCGAGCGCGTCCTGCCGTTGC
>JASHSR010000500.1 GCA_030038645.1 Gammaproteobacteria bacterium | reverse complement strand
ATCGCCGAGGGGCCGACGATGTAGCGGCCCGGCTCGGCGATGATGCGGATGCGGCGCGGCAGCCCCGCGAGCGCCGCGCGGATCGGGGCGCAGAAGCGCGCGATGTCCGCGGCCGGCTGCATGTAGTCGATCGGAAACCCGCCGCCGATGTCGAGCGTGTCGAGTGTGCCCAACTTCGCGCGCCGCGCCGCGGTCATGAGCCGCGCGCAGGCCTCGATCGCCTCGACGTGCTTGCCGGAGTCGGCGGCTTGCGAGCCGACGTGAAAGGACAGGCCGCGCACGTCGATCCCGAGCTCCGCGGCGAGGCGCGCGAGCTCGAGCGCATCCTCCGGATCGCAGCCGAACTTGCGCGACAGGTCGCACACCGCCCCGGGACTGCGGAACGAGACGCGCAGCAGCAGCTCCGCCTCGCCGCGCAGCCGCTCGAACTTGCGCACCTCGTCGGGATTGTCGGCGACGAACGTGCGCACGCCGAAATGCAGCGCGTTGCGGATGTCCTCGTCGCGCTTGATGGGATGCGTGTGGATGCAGCGGGCAGGGTCGACCCCGAGCCGCTGCGCGAGCTGCACCTCGCCGGTGGTCGCGAGGTCGAGGAAGCCGCCGGCCTCGACGATCGTGCGCACGACCGCGGCATGAGGCAGGGGCTTCAGCGCGTAGTGCAGATCGACGCGCGGCAGCGCGCGGCGCAGCTTGCGCAGCTGCGCGCGCACACGCTCGCAGTCCACGATCAGCAGCGGCGAGCCGAACTCCCGCACCAGCCGCTGGATCTCGGCGGGATGGAACGGGTCGATGAAGCGACGACGTCGCGAATGACTCGATGACAAAGGCTCTGCCTCAGGGCAGTACGGCCATCGCGCCGGTGTCGTCACTATCCGATACGTTGCTGGCCGCGCGCAACAGGCGGTCCCGAGCGGCGTCCCAGCGCTCGTCGCGCGGCACGTCCTGCACCAGGATCTGGCGGCAGCCGGCCTTGTCGAGCGTGCGCAGGTTCGCGTAGAGGTCCTGCGCGTACTGCTCGGGCCGGCGGCCCGCGTTGATCCACGTGACGTACTTGTGCGCCTTGAGCGGCAGCCGCTGCGCGAGCACGGCGATCCGCCGGCCGCCCCGCGAGAGCGCGGCCGCCTGCGCGTCGATCTCGCCCGCGGGCACGATCGACATCGGCGTGGACGGCGCGTAATGCGACGGAGTGCTTCCCGGGACCCGCGGAGACTGCGCGTCGGGTCCGACGAGCAAGTCGCCCACGATCTCGCGCAGCTGGGACGCCGTGACGGCGCCAGGCCGCAGCAGCCGCACGCGCGAGCCCTCGCACGCGACGATCGTGGACTCGAGCCCGATCTGGCATTCCCCGCCGTCCAAGATGATGCGAACGGCGTCGCCGAGCTCGTCGCGCACGTGATCCGGGCGCGTGGGGCTCAAGCGCCCGTAGCGGTTGGCCGACGGCGCGGCGATGCCTCCTCCGAACGCCGTGAGGAGCTGCTGGGCCATGGGATGCGAGGGCACCCGCACCGCGATCGTATCCTGGCCGCCGGTGACGATGTCGTGCACGTTCGCCGCGCGCGGCATCACGATCGTGAGCGGGCCGGGCCAGAATCGCTCGCCGAGGCGCAGCGCGGTCTCGGGCACCTCCCGCACCCAGCGGTGAAGGTACCGCGGGCTGTCGAGGTGGACGATCACGGGATGGCTCGCCGGCCGCCCCTTCGCCTCGAAGATCTTGCGGACCGCTACCGGGTTCTGGGCATTGGCGCCGAGGCCGTAGACCGTCTCCGTCGGAAAGGCGACGAGGTCCCCGTCGCGCAGCGCCTGCACCGCGGCATCGATGTCGACCTGACTCGCCCTGACGACCCGGACCATGCGTCAGATTTTAGCAAGCCCCGCGGCGCGGGCTGCCCATTGTGTCCCGGGCGCTGCGACGCGCTTCGCATTTGCGGCACCCGGGATTACTCGAGCGGGGTGCGAACCCACCCCTGCGGCGTGTCCCGCAGCTCGTAGCCCGGCCAGTAGTGCTTGTCGAGCTTCAGGGTGATCACCTCGACCGCGTTGTTCCACGTGATGGTCTTCAGGCGCACGGAGGATCGGTCCGGCCGCCCCGACACGGCGGCGAGGAACGCGTCGAGATTGGGCGTGGGAATGCCGTCCACCTCGACGATGCGTCGGCCCGGATATAGCCCGTAGCGCGTCGCCGGCGAGCCGTACGAGAAATAGGCCACGTAGACTCCGACCGGCGGAATGCCACGCTGCGCGCTCATCGGCCGGTGCGGCGCCTGCAGCGTCGCGCCGGCCCACTCGACGAAGCGGTCGACATCCGCGCCGAGCAGCTTGACGGTCGGCACGTCGAGGGTCCGCGCGGCATTGCCGCGCCAGACGGTGACGGCAACGCTGTCCCGATCGCCGACGGCGCGCTCGACATCGCGGAAGCGCGTCACGACTTTGCCGTCGATCGCGAGCAGGATGTCGCCCTGCTGCAGCAGGCGGGCCGCGGGCGAGCCGGCGACCAAGCGCACCGCCGCGAGCGCTTGGCGCTCCGTCGTGTCGCTCTGCTCCAACTTGTGCAGCCACTCCGGCGAGAGCCCGAACTCGCGCGCATCGGAGAGTGAGATCGGCTGCAGCTCGACCTCCAACGAGTGGAGCGGCCGGTGGGCGCGAATGCGGTCGAGCATCTCGGCGACGAGGTCGATCGAGACGCCCTTCTCGGTCTGCTGCTCCTCGCGGCCGTCGTCGTACGCGAAGCTCGACCACAGGCCGAGCACGTCGCCCCGCTGGTCGGCGAGCACGCCGTCGTAGTCGAGGGGCGGATTGACGAGATCCGCGACCTCGTCGTTCGTGTCGCGGAAGCGCATGGTGCGCGAGAGCGGCAGATCGATGGGATCGATGCTCGAGATCTGCGTCGCGCGCGTGTGCAGGTCGCCGTCACCGCTCAGCCCGACTACCCACACGTCCTCGCCCGCCTGCAGGCGTCCGGGAAGGAGCGTCGCCGAGCGCACGGGCGTCTTGCCGACGAGCTTCGGATCGTAGGCGACGACCGCGAGATTGTGCAGCGGATGAACGTAGACCACGCGCCCCGGCACTTGCAGCGTGTCGGCGAACGTGAGGGTCACGTCGCCCACCGATACCGGAACCGTGTTCCGGTCCACGACGACGAGCCCGCGCTCGCTGTCCACGACGAGCCCGGTGCCGTGGTAGTAGTGCTCGGTGACTCCCGACACCGAGTACGGCATGTCGTAATTCACGAGGACCAGCGAGGGCGCGAGGCGCGCGAGCCGCGGGTCCGAGTAGTGAGGAAACTCGGTCGTGCCGCTCTCCATGGGCTGGGAAGGCGGGACCGGCGGAAGGTCCGTGCAATCCCACAGGCCGGACGTGTCGTTGCGCGTGCAGAAGTGCGCTGGAAACCAGCGCCGATCCATGCGGAACGAGCGCAGCTCGGTGCCGTTCGGCTCCTCGATCGTGAAGTAGCGGGCGGTCGCTCGATCCCCGTCTCCGAGCGTCTCGATGACCTTCTCCATGTCCCTCACGTCGTTGACGGGCTTCGACTGCACCGCCGTGATGACGGCGCCGCGGGGAATGTTCGCCGCGCCGAACACGTAGCCCGGATTCGCGACGTAGACGCCGCGGATCGGGACGTTGAAATGGCGCGCCTGCTCGTACGACAGCGTGTTCACCACGGCGCCGCCGAACTCGAGATACGAGGCGGGCGTGATCCGGTTGAGGTCGGTGACCGGCAGCATCGCCGAGATGAGCTTTCCGCCGCGCTCGAGCTCGATCCGCACCGGCTCGCCGACCGAGGAGTCGAGCACCTCCTCGAGCGGCTCGAACTGCGTGACGAGCTTGCCGTCGAGCCGCACCAGGATGTCGCCGGGCTCGAGGATGCCGCTGCTCGCCGAGCCGGGCAGCACCTCGCTCACGACGAGCATGCCGGTGAGCGTGGGGAAGGCCGTGCGCGCGGCCGTCTCGATGTCGGGTGTGAGCCCGAGCCGCTCGAGCTCGTCGTACGGGGTGTAGACGAAGATGGTCTCGAGCGTGCCGCGGGTGACCGGCTTGCCTTCCTGGATCAGGCGCAGCGCGCGCTGCACGCGGCCGAGCGGCAGGTAGAAGCTCGAGGCGGCGCCGGTCGCGCCACCCGCGTTGAGCGCGACGACACGCCCGCGGATGTCGATGACGGGCGAGCCGGACGAGCCGCCCGAGGTCCCGGACGCGGCCTGCAGGTAGAAGGTGTTGAAATCGTCGTAGCTCGCGAACCCGTAGTCGGGGGCTTGGCGGTCGAGCCTCGCGAGCGTTCCAGCGAGAATCGACAGCTGCTCGCCCGCGTTGTTGCCGACGACGCGGATCTCCCGGCCGACCTGCGCGCCCTGCGGATACAGAGGCAGCGCCTTCGGGTGGATGTAGCGGAGCTGCTTCGGATCGTAGCGATAGAAGCCGAAATCGTGCACGGGATCGCGGTAGACCGGATAGATCGGCACCTCCTCGCGGTTGAGGAAAGTGGCCTCGGCGGTGACCGGTCCCGGCGTCACGACGTGGCGGTTGGTAAGGATGAGGCCGCGCTTGGCGTCCACGACGAATCCGGTCGCCTCGGCCGTCGAGTTCCACTCGGTGTCGAAGGCGCGCGTGGAGTTGACGTTGATCGCGACCACGCTGCTCGCGATACGCTCGAGCGTGACGGCCCAATCGGGATTGGCCTCGGCCGCCGCCGCCTGCTTGAGGAGCTCCTGCGTCTGGTGCGTCTGGGCGCCCGTGGCGCCCACCGGGCCCGGCTCCGGTGAGGGCGGCTCGGGAGCGGTGACGGCGGACGGCGCGGCCGCCGCTTGCGGCGTGGCGCGCGGCGCCTGCGCG
>JASHSR010000047.1 GCA_030038645.1 Gammaproteobacteria bacterium | reverse complement strand
CCGGGCGAGATCGTCTTCTGGCACAACTTCCTGGTGATGCACTCGCGCACGGCGTTTCACGACAGCGACGGCCACCGCAGGCTCCTCCTGCGCCTCTGGCTCAACGTCCCGGGCGGACGGCCCATGGCAGAGGAGGTCAAGGAGCGCGCGCGCATCATCGATCGAGAGCACATCGAAGGTAGCCGATCACGATGATGACGCTTCGCGTGTCCGCCGCCGTCTTCTGCGCGGCCTCACTCGCAATTTGGATGGGCGCCGGGGCTGCGGAGGCCGCCGCCTCCGCCGCATCGCAGCCGGTCGCAACCCCAGCTACGGAGCCCGCCGCGCCAGCTCGACAGCCGGCGGCTGCGCAGCCCACAGCATCGGCCGCGCCGTCCGCCGCGGCGCCGGACGGCGAGAGCATACAGGAGGTCGATGTGACCGGGGAGCGGCCCGGCCCGAGCCTCTGGCGGGTCTCGAAGGGCGATCACGTCGCCTGGCTCTTCGGAACGCTCGACCCGCTCCCGAAGAAGATGATCTGGCGCTCCCGCGAGGTGGAGACCGTGATCGCGCAGGCGCAGGAGGTGCTCGCGAGCGGCCCCTCCGTGAGCGCGGACATCGGTCCGATCGCGATCATCCGGCTGTACCTGCAATGGCGGCGCACCGAGAAGATCCCGCAGAAGGCGAATCTGCGCGAATGGCTGCCGCCTCCGCTCTACGCCCGCTTCTCGGTGCTCAAGATGCGCTTCGATCCGCACGACCGCACGATCGAGGAGCTGCGGCCGATGTTCGCCGCGCGGCGGCTGTACGAGCGGGCGCTCGGCGCCTCCGAGCTCACCTCGCGCAACGACATCCAGGCCGAGGTCTTCAGGCTCGCCCGTCGGCATCACGTCACGATCGAGCACACCTCTCTCAAGCTGACGAACCCGCGCGGCATCCTCACC
Organism: Gammaproteobacteria bacterium; assembly: GCA_030038645.1. Classification (GTDB taxonomy): domain Bacteria; phylum Pseudomonadota; class Gammaproteobacteria; order Steroidobacterales; family Steroidobacteraceae; genus JASHUC01. The sequence goes on along the minus strand of JASHSR010000047.1, from coordinate 8,227 downwards.
GAGGTGGGCGAGATTCCGCGCTCGGCGGAGGTCGACTGCCTCGATGCGACGGTCGCGCGGCTCGAGACCGATCTCGACGCGATGAAGGCCCGCGCGCAAGCGTGGGCGCTCGGAGACGTGGACGAGCTGCGCCGGCTGCCGTATCCCAAGCAGCGAGAGGTGTGCACGACGACCGTTGCGAACTCACCGCAAATCCGCGTGCTCATCACGCGCGCCGCGAGCGACTGGGAGACGGCGCTCGAGACCTCGATCGCCGAGCACCGCACGACTTTCGCGATGAAGCCGATCTACGACCTGATCGATCCCGGCGGCACGCTCGCGACGCTCCGCGCGAAGGGCTACACCGTCGAGGGCCCGTGAGGCTCTGCCGGGGTGACGCCCGGCCGGTGCTCGAGGAGACGACCGCCGCTCAGGCGGCGACGGGGCGCTGAGGGGACGGTCGGCGCTCAGGAGGCGTCCAGCGCTTAGGAGGCGTCCGGCGCGTAGTGTCCCCAGAGGCTCTCGAACGCCATCTTCACGAACGCCTTCGGGTCGCCCCACTTCGCGTTGAACTCGGCGGTAGGATTTTGCGCGACGACCTCCTCGGGCCCGAGGCCCTTGCGGATCGCGCGCTGCAGGCGGAGCGAGATCGTCGAGAACATCTTGTGCTGTGCCAGCAGGTCCGCCCGGGTGAGCACCGGGCCGTGCGCGGGGATGACGCGGGTGTTCGCGTCGGCCACCTTGATCAGCGTCTCGAGCCCATTCGTCATTCCGACGATCCACCCGCCGGTGTGGACGTCGATGATCGGCCAGCCGGCACCCGATACCACACCGCCCGTCGCGAGGACATTCGACTTCTTGAAGTGCACGTACATGTCGCCGTCGGTATGGGCCTGGATCAAGTAGCCGTACTCGACGGGCTCGCCGCCGATCGTGATCTGCTCGGAGTTGTAGAAGAACGTCTTGTTCGGGCGCGCCTTGGGAGGCAACGGGCCGTAGGTGCGATGCTCGCCCGGCACGGGGTTCGCGTAGCCGAGCCACAGCCGCGTGTTCTCGTGCGCGATGATGGTCGCGCCGTCCTTGCCGATCGGCTCGTTCGAGCCGGTCTGGCGCGGGTGCCAGTGCGTGTTGAACAGCGTGCCGACGCGCTCCGAGCCCGTCTCCTTGCGAATGCGCTCGAGCAGCTCATGGGAGCGCTCGGGCAGGCCGCCGTCGACCATCGCGAGTCCGTCGCCGTCGCGGGCGACGATGACATTGCCGCCGTCTCCCGTGAAAAGCGTGAGAGTGTCGTTGAGCTTGAGGGAGTCGATCGGCGCGCTCGCTTCCCGGGCCCGAGCCGGGGTGGCGAGCGCGGAGAGCGACACCGCGGCAGTGCCCCCGACCAGCGCCGTGAGGAAATCCCTGCGATCTACGGAATGTGTCATAGTCGTCCTCGACCTGCGATAATGCGCGTGGGCCCAACGTTGACCGATCCGCCGGGTGCTTGGCAACGTCTCGGGGGCTGCCAGGTTATGCTCCCGGAACAGCTGGTGGCGCGGAGGGTGCATTTTATGACATGCCTGCCACAATCTGTGACCTTCCCGGAACACGTATCGCGCAGGCGGCGTTATCATCTTGAATATATTCGGTCCCGCGCCAGGGAGCGGCTCGGGCCGGCTGGTTCATTGGCGGGGCGAGACTGATGCACAATCGACACATGAGCCGATTCCTGCTGGCCGCAACCGCTTGCGGCTTCACGGCGCTCGCTTGGTGCGCCGGCGGTCTGGGCGAGCCTGCGGTGGCCGCGGCGGCTGCCGATTCCGCCTCGACGGGGAGCGCGTCCTCCACGCCGGGCACTGCGGACGGCATCGACCTCACGCAGGCCAAGCAGTACTGGGGGTTCCTGCACCAGTACTGCAGCAAGTGTCACAACACGGAGGACTGGGCGGGCGGCATCGCCTGGGACACGATGAGCCCGCAGAACATCCCCCAGGACGCGAAGACCTGGGAGATGGCCGTTCAGAAGCTGAGCGGGCGGCTGATGCCTCCTCCGGGGAACACCCAGCCTCCTCAGGTCTCCGTCGATCAATTTGTGCACTGGATGGAGGGCGATCTCGACCGTGCGGCCGCCGCCTCCCATCCGTATACCGGCTCGGTCGCGTTGCACCGCCTCAACCGCAAGGAGTATGCGAATGCGGTGTGGGATCTGCTCCGGGTGAAGGTCGATGCCGAGCGGCTGCTGCCGAAGGATGATCAGGCCGGCGGCTACGACAACATCGCGAACGTCCTGCAGGTCTCCTCCTCGTTCCTCACGCAGTATCTGTCGGCTGCGCGGCAGATCGCGATCGAGGCGGTGGGCAACCCCGACGCCCCGCCCATCGGCACGCAATACCGCGCGCCCCGGGAGTCCGGCACGCAGCTCTACCACGAGACCGGCCTGCCCCTCGGCACGCGCGGGGGCTTCGAGGTCACGCACGACTTCCCGGCCGATGGGGAGTACGAGCTCAACATCGGCAACCTCGCCGCCGCGCTCTGGGTGTTCAACCAGGAGTTCCAGAACCGGCTGGTCGCCACCCTCGATGGCAAGCAGTTCTGGACGGGAGTCATCGGCGGCGAGGAGCAGACCAAGGCGATCGACCAGAAGCAGGATCCGGCGGTCGATGCGATCAACGCGACACTCAAGCACATCCGCTTCCATGCGACGGCCGGCCCGCATCAGGTTGCCGTGACGTTCATCCATCGCGACTTCGCGGAGTCGGAAGGGCGCCTGCAGCCGCTCACGCTCGGCGATGCGCAGAATGAGGTGCTGCGGCTCGGATCGTTCGAGGTGCTGGGTCCCATCAAAGTGACCGGCATGAGCGAGACGCCGGCCCGCGAGAGGATCTTCACCTGCATGCCGCGCACGGCGCAGGAGCAGGAGCCCTGCGCGGAGCAGATCATCTCGAGCCTCGCCCGTCAGGCGTATCGGCGCCCGCTCACCTCGGCGGACCTCGATCCGCTGCTCGCCATCTACCGGGGGGGCCTCGCGCACGGGGGCTTCGAGGTCGGCATCCGCAGAGCCATCACCGCGATCCTCGCGAGTCCCTACTTCCTGTACCGGGCCGAGCCGACGCCGCCCGGCGTGAAGCCCGGCGCCGCCTACCCCATCTCGGATCTCGAGCTCGCCTCGCGGCTCTCGTTCTTCCTGTGGAGCAGCGTGCCGGACCGGGAGCTCGTGACGCTCGCCACCGCGAATCGCTTGCACGAGCCTGCGGTGCTGAAGGCGGAAGTCTACCGGATGCTCGCCGACCCGCGCTCGATCACTCTCGCGTCGAATTTCGCGTTTCAGTGGCTCGACGTCGAGCGGCTCTCGGAGGTGAATCCGGATCCGAAGATCTTCCCGGACATCGTCGATCCGCGTGAGGACTTCCGCACCGAGCTCAAGCTGTTCGTCGACAGCATCTTCCGCGAGAACCAGGACGTGGTCGATCTGCTCACGGCGAACTACACGTTCCTCAATCAGCGCCTCGCGCTGCTCTATGGAATCAACGGCGTCAAGGGCGATCAGTTCCGGCGCGTGACCCTCGCGCCGTCGGAGTCGGTCCGGTACGGCCTGCTCGGCAAGGGCGCCTTCCTCATGGGAACGTCCTATCCTACCCGCACGGCACCGGTGCTACGCGGCGAGTGGATTCTGGATCACATCACGGGCACGCCGCCCGATCCGCCGCCGCCGGGCGTGAAGATGAATCTCGCGGTCATGGCTCCGGACGGCGATCAGAAAGTTCTGACGGTTCGTGAGCAGATGGTCATCCATCGCAACAACCCGAGCTGCAATGCGTGTCATGGTGTGTTGGATCCGCTCGGGCTCGCCTTCGAGAATTTCGACGCCGTGGGGAGATGGCGGACCCGCGACCAGCTCTCCGGGACGCCCATCGATGCCTCGGGCGTCCTGCCGGGCGGCTTCAAGTCGGCGAGTCCCAATGATGTGCGCCGGATCCTGCTCGGGCATCCGCAGCAGTTCGTGCAGACGCTTACCGAGAATCTGATGACGTATGCGATCGGGCGCACGCTCGATTACCGGGACATGCCCGAGGTGCGGTCGATCGTGCGCGCGAGCGCCAAGGACGATTACCGGTTCCGGGGGCTGGTGATGGGGATCGTGAACAGCCCGCAATTCAAGATGCAGTCCGCACCGCCCGCCACCGGCGCCGCGACGCCGATCAAGACGGCACAGTTGATCCGTTGATTCTGCAGGACGAGGACTAGGACGAGGACGAGGTAAGCAGCCATGTTCATCACGAAGAAGCATCTTTCCCGACGCACCGTTCTCAGAGGCATGGGCGCTACCGTCGGTCTTCCGCTGCTCGATGCCATGGTTCCGGCCGGCACCGCGCTCGCGGCCACGGCGGCGAAGCCGACGCCGTACATGGCCTGCGTCTACGTTCCGCACGGCGCGGTGATGGCCAACTGGATGCCGAAGACGACCGGCAAGGACTATGAGATCTCGCCGATCCTGAAGCCTCTCGAGCCGTTCCGCTCGCAGCTGACGATCGTCAGCGGCTTGAGGAACAAGGCCGCGGAGAGTCCGGCGCCGCATGCCATCACCCCGGGCACCTGGCTCACGGCGGTTCACCCCCCGCACCAGCAGGCGCCGGATGTGGGTCCCTCGGTCGATCAGGTCGCCGCGAGAGTCCTCTCGAAGTCCACGCCGCTCATCTCTCTCGAGGTCGCGGGCGAGGGCGGCGGCGGGGCCTGCGATCCGGACTTCGGGTGCGGCTACTCCGGGACCATCGCGTTCCGGACCGCCTCGCAGCCGCTGCCGATGGAGCAAGATCCCCGCACGGTGTTCACCAATCTATTCGGCGAGGGCAACACGATGCAGGAGCGCGCCGCGATCCTGCGAGAGGACGGCAGCATCCTCGATTTCGTGAGAGCGAGCGCCAAGGATCTGCAGCAGTCCCTCGGTCCCTCCGACCGCCGCATGGTCGGCGACTATTTGGATTCCGTCCGTGACGTCGAGCGGCGCGTGCAGGGCATGGAGGCGAAGTTCGCGTCGGGCACGGGCATGAAGCTCCCGAACGCGCCGGAGGGCATCCCGCAGGACTACGGCCGGATGCTCGACCTCATGTTCAGCATGATCTCGCTCGCCTGGCAGGCGAACATGACGCGCGTCGCGACCTTCATGATGGCGCGAGAGGTCACCATGCGCACGTTCCCGAACCTCGGGATCACCGCCGCCTGGCACCCACTCTCGCATCATGGGAACGACCCGGACAAGCTCGTCCAGCTGACGAAGATCCAGAACTACATGACCAACTCGTTCGCCGGCTTCGTCAAGCGGCTCGCGCACACCCCGGACGGCGATGGAACGCTGCTCGATCACTCGCTGATCCTCTTCGGAAGCGACATGAGCAACAGCGACATGCACAACCACGATCCTCTGCCGGAGGTGTTGCTCGGGCGCTGTTGCGGCACGGTCAAGGGCGGCCAGCACCTGCACTACCCGCAGGACACGCCGCATGCCAACCTGCTCCTGACGATGCTGCACCGGGCGGGGATTCCCGCGAAGTCGCACGGCGTCAGCACCGGCGAGCTGAGCGAGATCTGAGAGGTCAGCCATGCGCCGCGGCCTGGTCGTGATCCTTGCGGCCGTGCTCGGCACGGCGAGTGTCGGCATTGCATGCGCCGATCAGGCGCCTGCGTCGCTGATCGAAGCGGCGCAGGCGAACGATCACGGCGCCGCGCTGGCGCTGATCGCTCACGGCGCCGATGTCAACGCTCGCTCGGCGGACGGCACGACCGCCCTGATGTGGGCGGTCTATAACGGCGACGTCGATCTCGTCCGAACGCTCATCAAGAAGGGCGCGGACGTCTCAGCCGTCAACCACTACGGCGCCTCCGCGATGCAGCAAGCGGCGATCACCGCGAATACGCCGATCCTGAAGCTGTTGCTCGAGGCGGGTGCGAACGTCGATTCGGCGAATGCCGAGGGCCAGACTGCGCTGATGGTCGTCGCGCGGACCGGCAACCTCGAGGCAGCGAAGCTGCTCATCCATCACGGCGCGGACGTGAACGCCGTCGAGCGCTGGGGCGGACAGACCGCGCTGATGTGGGCCGCCGCGCAGCGGCAGCCGGAGATGGTGAGGCTGCTGCTCAAGTCCGGCGCCAACCCGAATCTGCACTCGGCCGTGCGCGACTGGCAGCGGCGGGTCACGGCCGAGGGCCGGCCGAAGATCATGGACGTGGGCGGCCTCACGGCGCTGCATTTCGCGGCGCGCCAGGACTGCATCGAGTGCGTGAAGTACCTGGTCCAGGGCGGTGCCGACATCAACGCGCTCGACCCGGACGACACCACCCCGCTCGTCGTCGCGCTGATGAACATGCACTTCGATCTCGCGAAGGTCCTCATCAACTTAGGCGCCGACCTGAACCGGTGGGACTTCTTCGGCGACACGCCGCTCTATGTCGCGATCGACATGAACACGCTGCCGACGGGCGGGCGCGCCGATCTGCCCTCCACGGACAGCACGACGGGGCTGCAGATCGCGGAGCTGCTGCTCGCGAAGGGAGCGGACCCGAACGTCCAGTTGAAGCTGCGCCCGCCGTACCGCAACGGCGTGTTCGACCGTGGCGGCGACCAGGTTCTCTCCACGGGTGCGACGCCGCTGCTGCTCGCCGCGAAAGTGGGCGACGTGGACGCCGTGAAGCTGCTCCTCAAATATCATGCCCTGGTGAGCCTGCCGAACGCCGAGGGCGTGACGCCGCTCATGGCGGCCGCCGGCATGGGCCAGAGCTTCAATCCCACCCGCGGCCGCTACAAGACGGACGCTCAGGCGGCGGAGTGCGTGCGGCTGCTCTATGCAGCCGGCGGCGGCATCACCGGCCATGCCGCGGACGGCTTGACTGCGCTGCACAGCGCGGCGAAGCAGGGCTGGGATGAGACGGTGAAGGTGCTGGTCGCCGACGGGGCGGACCTGCAGGCGACCGACCGACTTGGACTGCACCCGATCGACTACGCGCGCGGGAATTACCTCCGCGCGTTCCTCGAGCCGCAGCCCACGCCCAAGGTCTCCACGATCAAGCTGCTGACGCAGTACATCGTCGCGAAGACGGGCCGCCCGCCGCTCATCTTTGCGCGCGACCTCTCGCACGTCCAGTTCGGCGTCGGGGGCGCGCAGAGGGCGCAAGTCGCCAAGTGATGCGGCGATCGTGACGCATTGCCGGCCGCGGAACACGCGGCGCCGCGCTGCGCCGGTACCCGCGGGGTGCGAGGCGCAGCCATATCGAGGCAGGGCACACCGCGCGAGCGGCAGGTCCCCGGGGGGTTGAATCCGTGAGGTTGAGCTCTGCGGCCCGCAAGTTGGGCGGGCTGGCCTGTGGTGCTCTGTGGGCCGTCGCCGCTGCGGCCGGGGCCATGCGATCGCCGGCGGCCGTCGACACCGCTCGTATCATCTTCGCGAACCGCGAGCCGGGCAACTGGATGACGGTGGGGCGCACCTACGATGAGCAGCGCTTCAGCCCGCTTACACAGATCAACGCGCATAACGTCCGGCACTTGGGCCTCGCGTGGTACTACGACCTCAAGACCTTCCGCGGGATCGAGGGCACGCCGGTCGTCGTCGACGGCGTCATGTACCTCACATCGGCGTGGAGCGTCGCGTATGCGCTCGATGCGAGGACCGGCAGGGAGCTCTGGCACTACGACCCCAAGGTGCCGCCGTCCTGGGCGAGGTTCGTCTGTTGCGACGTGGTGAGCCGCGGCCCCGCTGTGTACGAGGGCAAGGTCATCATCGCGACGCTCGATGGGCGGTTGATCGCGCTCGACGCGCGGAACGGCAAGCCCCTCTGGTCGACGCTCACCGTCGATAACAAGGACTGGCCGTACTCCATCACGGGCGCGCCGCGCGTCTTCCACGGCAAGGTCGTCATCGGCAACGCGGGCGTCGAGCTCGGCGTCCGCGGCTATCTATCCGCCTACGACGTGAGCACCGGGAAGCTGATCTGGCGCTTCTACACCGTGCCGGGCAACCCCACGAAGGGCCCGGACGGAGCCGTCTCCGATCCGGTGCTGGCGAAGGCCGTGAAGAGCTGGTTCGGAAACAAGTGGTGGCTGCAGGGCGGCGGCGGCGCCGTGTGGGACTCGATCGTCTACGATCCGGAGCTCAATCGCCTCTACTTCGGCACCGGCAACGGCTCGCCCTGGCCGCGGAAGTTGAGGAGCGAGGGCAAGGGCGACAACCTCTTTCTCGCCTCGATCGTCGCCGTCGATGCCGACACGGGCCGGTACATT
>JASHSR010000046.1 GCA_030038645.1 Gammaproteobacteria bacterium | reverse complement strand
CTTTGAAGCGAGGCATCGTCGAGCTGGGGGCCGCGGATGCTGACGGCGTCGAAGGCTTTGAGGACCTTGTCGGTGAGGAAGCGGCTGCGGCCGCCGTAGACGTGGGCGTCCGACTGGCGCGCCTGGCTCGTGATGTGGAATTTGAGGGGGGCCATGAGCAGCAGGTCGTTCTGCGCGCGCGTCATGGCGACATAGAGCAGGCGGCGCTCCTCCTCGATGAGTCCGGGCTTGCCGGCGGCGAATTCCGACGGGAAGCTGCCGTCGACCACGTTGAGCAGATAGACCGTGTCCCACTCCATGCCCTTCGCCGAGTGGATCGTCGAGAGCACGAGATAGTCCTCGTCGAGGACGGGCGGCCCCGCGCGGTCGCTCGTCGCATCCGGCGGATCGAGCGTGAGCTCGGTCAGGAAGCGCTCGCGCGAGACGTACTGGCTCGAGAGCAGCTCGAGCTGATCGAGATCGCCGATGCGCGTGTGGAAGTGCTCGTAGATGCGCTCGAGGTGCGGCCGATACCACTCGCGCGCGACGTTCACCTGGCCCGGCCACGGACGCTGCGGATCGGCGAGGTCCAGCATCAAGGCGATGAGCTTGCGCCACTCGACGGCGCACGGCGGCGGGGGCGCGAACTCCTTCAATGCCTCGAGCGAGTAGCCCTGCGCCTCGAGCTGATCGACGGCCTTGCGCGCGTTGGCGGGGCCCATGCCCTGCAGGAGCTGGATGACGCGGAAGGCGGCGAGCGTGTTGCGAGGATTGTCGGCCCAGCGCAGGATCGAGAGCAGATCCTTCACGTGCGAGGCCTCGAGGAACTTGAGGCCGCCGTACTTGACGAACGGGATCTTGCGCTTGGCGAGCTCCACCTCGAGCACGTCGCTGTGGCTCGCGCTGCGGAAGAGCACCGCCTGGCGCTTCAACGGCACATTCGCCTCGCGTCGCTTGAGCACCTCGCCGCACACGAAGTCCGCCTGCCCCTGCAGGTCGTCCACCGTGACGAGCCGCGGCCGCGCGCCGGCGCCGCGCGCGGAGAGCAGATGCTTGCGGTGCTGGCGCGGCGCCTCCGACATCAGCGCGTTGGCCGCATCGAGGACCTCCTGCGTCGAGCGGTAGTTCTGCGCGAGCGTGATCACCTCGGCGCGCGGCTCGAAGCGGTCGGGAAAGCCCAAAATGTTCTCGACCGCCGCCGCGCGGAACGAGTAGATCGCCTGCGCGTCGTCCCCGACGACGGCGAGGCCCGCTCCATCGGGCTTCAGCGCGTAGAGGATCTCGGCTTGCAGGCGGTTCGTGTCCTGATACTCATCGACGAGCACGTGATCGAAGTGCTCGCTGATGTGCCTCGCGAGCTTCGGCTCGCTCATCATCACGTGCCAGTAGAGCAGAAGATCGTCGTAGTCGAGGATGCTCGAGCGCTGCTTGCGCTCGACATACGCGCGGTAGAGCTTCGTGAGCTCGGACTCCCACGGCGCGCACCAGGGGAACTGCTGCTCGAGGGTCTCCTTCAGGGTCTTCTGCGTGTTCACCCGGTAGGAGTAGATCGCAAGGCAGGTGTCCTTGCGCGGGAAGCGCTCTGCCTTCGCCGCGAGCCCGAGATCCTGGCGCACGGCGTCCAAGAGATCGGCGGAGTCGCTGCGATCGACGACCGTGAATCGCGGGTCGAGCTGCAGGTGGCGGGCATAGTGGCGCAGCAGCCGGTTCGCCATCGAGTGGAAGGTGCCGGCCCAGGAGAGGCGCTGCGCGATCGACTGGCTCGCGCCGCCGAGGGGCTCGCTCAGGGCCTTCTTCACGATCTCGCGGGCGCGCCGGCGCATCTCGAGCGCGGCGCGCCGGGTGAAGGTGAGCAGCAGGATCCGCGCCGGATCGACGCCGCTCATCACGAGGTGCGCGACCCGGTGCGCGAGCGTGTCGGTCTTGCCCGTGCCCGCGCCGGCGACGATCAGGAGGGGGCCGGACCTGAAGCCCTTCTCGGGCAGCGCCTCGCCGTGGGTGACGGCCTTGCGCTGCGCGGTGTTGAGCCTCGCGAGATGTGACGCAGTCGACATGCCGGCGAACTATACGGGCTCGGCTCGGCCGGAAGCTATCGATTCGGTCCACTTCGAGCCGCGCCGCTTGTTAGCACTGTCGCCGTGGCGCTGCTAAGTATCCGAGGGTCACGCGCTTTCCGCGGCCGCCAGCGTGCGGGACAGCTACCTGCATCACGGACTCGCGGCGGCGGGCGTGTGAACTTTCGGCGAGCGGGGCCGTTCTATTAAGTCATGGGGACGAGACCTTTCATGCCGGGTACGCACAACCTCGAGCCGAGGCACGAGGCGCCGCGGCGCGTCGTCGCCGTCGCGAACCTGCAGGAGTTCTTCCGCGACAATCTGCACGGGGCACTCGAGCGCCAGCACCTCGCGGTCGAGGACCAAACCGAGCACTACGTCGTCAATCTGCTCACGCTGTTCGCGCGGTCGGAGGCGCTCTACGAGCAGTCGCCGGACGGCCCGCGGCTGAAGCCTCTCGTGGTGATGCTCACCGAGGCGCTCGAGGCACGCTCGACCGGCGACCGCCATCGCGGGCTGCAGCGCCTGGGAGACGTCTCGCTGTTCATTGCCGGCTTCTTCGCGCACAGCTTCGCTCGCAAGCTGATCGACGTCGACTACCACATCGCGATGGGAGGAAGCGCCTACAGCGCGCTCGCCGATGCGCTCGCACGCGGGCGCAGCCCCGTCCTTGCGCAGGTCTTCGCGGAGCTCGCGGAGAAATTCCAGCCGCTCGTCGATGCGCTCAACGAGGTGAGCGAATCCTCCTACCGCCACACGGACGAGGATGTCCTGCGGCTCTACGAGCTGTGGCTCAAGACCGGCAGCCGCCGCTCGTACCGGATCTTGAGGCGGCTCGGCGTGAACCCCGCGCCCTCCGCGCGCACCCCGCAGTGATCCTCAGGCAGATCCAGGAGCTGATCGGCGGCATCTACGACGTGAGCATCGCTCACGACGTGTACGACTTCCTCGTCACCGATCGGCGCCGGCTGCCGCCGTCCACGCGCTCGCATCCGGCGGACGAGCAGCTGATCGTCGCGGCGGGAGAGAGCGGCGAGCTCGGCGTCTCGCTCTACCTCGATCCGGCGCTGCTCGAGCGGCTGCAGCGCGCCGATCCCATCCAATCGCTGCATCACGGCAACGTCGCGGACTACTGGACGGCGCTCGAGGGCGTGAGTCACTTCGTCTATCTCGCCTGGAACTGCGGGCACGACAAGACGGTGTCGCTGCTCGAGCTCGAGCTGCAGGCGGAGATCGACAAGTACGTGGCGAGCTACTGGCTGCTCAAGCGGCAGCTGCCCGAGCGGTTTCCGGCGGAGCTCATGCGCCTGCTGTTCGCGCGCACGCGGATCGACCCGAAGCTCGCGGAGGGGCGAGTGGAGATCTATCGGCGCGCGACGCTCTATGCGGAGAAGTTCTGCCGGCGCATCGAGCGCGTGCTGCGGGAGCGCGGGGCCGGCACCGAGCGGGAGGCGCTCGCGGAGCTGCGGCGCTTCTATCGCCTGACCGATGCGAGCAAGCGCGCGCACATCGAAGCTCACGCCTAGTCGTCGCCCTCTTTGCGCTTGCGCTCCTCCAGCTCGCGCATTTGCTTGATCCACTCCGAGAGCTTGCGCAGATCGCGCCGAGGCCGCGATCCGGCCGGGCCGGCGGCCGGGGGCGGGGACTTGCGGGGGTCTCGCGCGGCGGTCCCGTAGGGGTTATAGCCGTGATCGGGGCGTTGGGTGGGCTGCGTCTGCTCGAGGGAGAGGGAGGTGCGCTCGTCCTCGGGGGGCGCGTCCACCCACTCGATGCGGGCGTTGCCACGCTCGTCGTGAACGATCCGACCGGTCCGCCGGCGCTCCATGATCGATGTGGCGCCCGAGGGATCGGCCTGTGGAAGGGTTTCCCCCTTCTTGTTCGCCATGAAATATGTCGCCTCTCGCCGGCCCCACCCGGCTCCGGCAACGTACGCGGAGTGCACCCGGAGCGGCTGTGCCTTGCGTCACGGTTCACCCCCCGGATGTGTCCGTCCGCCGACACAGGTCGATGTAGGGCCGGCCGCTGTGGTGCCGGCCGCGATTTGGTGGGCCGCGCGCAGCAGGCCGAGGGCCGTCTTGCCGTCGCGGAGCTCGCCGTCCAAGGCACGCCGGCACGCCTCGGCGAGCGGGATCCAGTGGACCTCGAGCACCTCGTGAATTTCCGGCGCGGAGGCGGTCGGCTCGAGATCGCGCGCCAAGAACAGATGCAGCACCTCCGAGAAGACGCCCGGAGAGCTCACATAGCTGCCGAGGCTCGACCAGCTGCGTGCACGCACGCCGGCCTCCTCCGCGAGCTCGCGCTGGGCCGTCGCGAGCGGCGGCTCGCTCGGCTCGAGCTTTCCCGCCGGCAGCTCCCAGATCCACCCGTCCGCGACGTAGCGGTATTGGCGCAGCAGGCAGACGCGCTCGTCGCGATCGACGGCGGCCACCACGGCTCCGCCCGGGTGATGCACCACCTCGAGCTCGGCGCGCGTGCCGTTCGGCAGCTGCACCTCGTCGACCGTGACCGTGACGATGCGGCCCTCGAAGCGGGTGGTGGATTTGATGGGCGTCATCGGGCCGAGCCGAGCCGCAGCCGCGCCCGCGCGGCGCACGAGTGCCGCCGTTGCCGCGCAGCGCTCACGAGCCGCCGTTGCGGCGGAAGCGATCGTACGGGTCCCCGCCCTGCCCGCTCGCGCCGCGCTCGACGGGGCGCGTGCTGATCGCAAGCTCGTCGGCGCTGAGCTCGACGCGCATGTCCATGAACTCGACGCCGCCGGTTCGAGGCGAGAGCGCCCTGCACGTGCTCGGATCGTTCTGCGCCGTGAACCGCTCGCCCTCCTTCTTCCACTTGAGGTTGCACCCCCGCATGGGCCGTATGTCGTCGGGCTGCAGCGCGGTGAACAGCTCGGGCGTGGTGACGGCTCCGCGCCAGCGCTCCGGGTCGTTGAGCGTCCACACGGTCTCGACGATCCCGTCCTTCACGGCGCTGAAAGACAGCAGCCGCTGCATCATGACGCGCTGTGACGGCCCGGCCGTCATCTCCTGCATGTAGAAGACGTGACCCGTGCCGAGCTGCTCGGTGTCCACCGGCACCACGGTGAGGAGCAGGGACTCGTGCGGGGCGCGGCCCGCCTGCCGGTCCGCCGCGATCTGCACCTGATTGTCGTAGAAGCCCGGAAGCCAGTCGCTCAGCTGAAGGAGGTCGGCGTCCGTGCGCTTCGCTTGGCCCGCGCATCCGGCGGCGAGCGCCACCGCGGCGGCGGCGATCGCCGTGAGCGCCGCGCCGAGCCGCCGGGGCGCTCGACTAGCCATAGGTCGACCGCCACTCCGCGCGATACGTGAGGCCGAGCAGCATGAGGCGCTCGAGCAGCTCGGGGTACTCGATGCCGGAGGCTCGCGCCGATTCGGAGAAGTCCTCGGCCGCTTCCAGATTGGGGTTCGCATTGGCTTCAAGCGCATAGATGTTGCCCTCGCTGGTCACGCGAAAATCCATCCGCGCGTATCCCGACAGCCCGAGCGCGCGGTAGATGCGCCTCGAGAGCCGGTCGAGCCGCGCCAGAACGGCAGGCGGCAGGTCGGCCGCGGCGCGGGTGGTGATGCCGTATCGTTGCTGGTAGCGCTTGTCCCACTTCACTTTGCGAGTCGCGATGGCCGCGAGCGTGTGCGGCATCGAGCCGAACACCATCTCCCAGACCGGGAGCCGGGTGAGCCGGTCGTTGCCCATCACGCCGACGTAGAGCTCCCGGCCCTCGATGTACTCCTCGACGAGCGCATCCGTGCCGACCTGCTCGTGCACGAACTCGATGCGCTCCTTCAGCCGCGGCGCGTCGTCCACGACCGAGGCCTGCGCGATGCCGAGCGAGGCATCCTCGACGGTGGACTTCACGAAGAGGGGGAACTTCAGCCGACGCGGCGCATGGAAGCGGGCGCTGCGCCGAAAGACGGCGAACTGCGGCGTCGGCACGCGGTGGAACGTCAGCAGCTGCTTGCAGAGCGACTTGTCGCGCGAGAGCAGCAGCCCGCGCGGGTTGCAGCCGGTGTAGGGCTGGCGCAGCAGCTCGAGGAAGGCGACGACGTGCTGATCGTAGGTCACGATGCCGTCGAACTCCTCGAGGAGGTTGAAGACCACGTCGGGCTTCCAGTCGGCGATCGCGGCCCTGAGGTCGGTGAGGCTGTCGAGCACGCCGAGGCAGCGCACCTCGTGCCCGCTGCGCTTCAGCGTCGAGATCACGTCGTACTCCGTGCGCCACTCGTCGATCTCCTTCTCGGGATGACCTTCCAGGCTTTCCGGGGGCACGAGGCTCGCATGCACGACGACCAGCGCGCGCTGCTTCTTCATAGCGCGAGGTGCGGGGTCTCACCCTGGGCGTACAGGCGCGCGAGCCGTCCGAGTATCCAGCGCACGTGCCGCACGGCGTCGCGGCGGCTGCCGCGCACGTACAGCTTCAGCGCCTCGCAGCGCTCGACGAGCATGCGCAGGATCTGATAGACGCTGTAGCGCTCCAAGCCGAGGTCGCGGGAAGCCGAGGCGACGAGGCCGGCCTTCGCCGCCCGCAGCAAGGTCGCGGCGCGTATCGCGCCGGGCCGCTCCCGCTCCACGCTGAACACCTTGAGCAGCAGCTCCTCGGCGAGGCCGCGGCGCTCGTGCCGCCGGTGCGCGAGCTTGCGCCGGTACAGTGCGGCGAGCGTGCGCCTGTCGTCGGCGATCGCGTCGACGCGCCGCCGGTTGCGCACGGGCGGCGAGAGGCCGCGGATGCTGTCCATCAGCTCCTCGACGAGGCTCAGCTTCTGGAACGCAGGCCACGCGGCGTAAGTCTTGCGCCAGCCGGAGTTCGGCTTGAGCCACACCGCGAAGGTCTCGGCGAAATCCTCGGTGGGATGGGCTTGAGCGTACCACTCGCCGAGATGATGCACGTAGCGGCGGCTGCCCGGCCGCGCGCGATAGCGGCGGGGGTAAGGGAGCGATGCGGGGCCGAACACCTCGCGCCAGCGGCGCCGGCGGCGCAGGCGGTAGGCGTTATCGAGGGCGTGTCCCGCCTCGTGCCGCAGGATGCGCATGAGCCAGCGCGCGTTGCCGCCTTCCACTTCGCGCATGATGCGGCGCTCGAGCCGCTCGAGGCGCGGATGCGCGAGATAGAACGGTATGGCGATGCCGGGCACGCCGTCGGGCGAGAACCACTCCTCGCCGAGCCATGCGTGGGGCCTGAAGCCGATGCCGCGGCTCTCGAGCTCGCGATAGAGGCGCTTGACGTAGGGCGCGAGCCGCGAGCTCTCGAGCGTGAGCTCGAGGTCGCACAGCCGCATCGAGAGCAGCTGCTCGTCGGAGAGGCGCGTCCAGGGCGGCGCGGCGCGCCGGCGCGGCGCGTGCCTGCGCGAGCGAGCCTGCGAAGAGCGTGGGGGAGTCATCGGTGCGACCTTTGATCGCGCCAAGCTTACCGGAGGGGAGCATCGGGTGTCCCCTCGAAAAAGAGGCGGCGCGGGCCGCAGGGAGTCGGCGGCTCACGGAAGGTCGCGGCCAAGCCGGAGAAAGGCCGCGCGGCCGGGCTTCAGAGCACCGGCGGGGATCGGCCGGGGCTCAGAGGACTGGCGAGACGCGCGGCGGGGATCGGCCGGGGCTCAGAGGACCGCCGAGACGCCGCGGCTGCCGGCGACGTACAGCCGGTCGGCGAGGCCCTCGATCAGGTCGAGCCGGGCGAGGCTGTCGCGCCAGCCGGGCGGGATCGCCTCCACGGCGTAGTAGGCGCCGGCGAGCTGGCCATATACGGCGGTCACGACATCGCAGCCTTCGCCGAGGTTGGCGGCGAGCAGCGCGCCATCGCGGAACGTGATCGTCCGGTCGAATGCCCACAGCGCGGCCTCGAGGGCCTGAACGACGGTATTGCCCGCGCGCATTCGCCCCG
>JASHSR010000045.1 GCA_030038645.1 Gammaproteobacteria bacterium | reverse complement strand
ACCACCCGTGCCGCAACTACCCGTGCCGGGGCGGCGGCTGCCCGCGTCGCGACCGCCCGCGGCCGCGTCCCAGGCGCCCGCTTCCGGGTGGCATTCTTGTGTCCGACCTTGGCCATGCGCAAATGTTGCCCGGAGTCCCGTCTCACGTCCACTGCGGCGCCGCTTCAATCAAAACCCGTCGGCCGCTCGGGATGCCGATGGTGCTCGAGCATTTGCGCGATTTGACGAGATGTGACGCGCTCTGTCGAAAGTGGCGGCAGATCGTCGAGCGCGAAGAAGCCGGCCGCCTCCGTCTCGACGCTCGGCCGCGGCGAGCCGCCGGTGATCTCGCAGACGAAGAACAGCTTCCAGATGTGAAACAAGTGAGGCGTGTGTCCGTGCCGGTTGCGGTCGTAGACGGCCGCAAGCTTCACCGCGCGGACCTCGAAGCCGGATTCCTCGACGACCTCCCGCTCCACCGCCGCTCTCGGACTGTCGCCCACGTCCGCCCAGCCGCCCGGGACGGTCCATAGGCCGTCGGAGCGCTCTTTCACGAGCAGTATTCGCTCGTCGCGGAACACGGCGGCGCGCACGTCCACCTTGGGCGTCGCATAGCCCGATTCGGCCGCGAACAGGCCCGCGAGCGCCTGGAGCTCCACACCCGCGCCGTCGGCGATCATCGCCGCCGCGATGTCCCGAACGGCCTCGTAGCGCTCGCGGTCGTACGGGTCGCGGACGTAGGCGAGCCCGGTCTGCGCGATCGCTTGCAGCCGCTTCGCCCGCTCGAGCCAGCTCGGATCCATGGATGCCGATTGAAGCACTGTTGTGCGGGGAAGCGCTACATTGCGCCCATGCTGAGCGAGGCGGTCGAGGTTTACCGCTCCACGCGGCTCGCCGACTGCGACGAGCGCGCGTTCGTGCTCACCGCGGTCGGGGTGGCGAGCGAGCTCGCGCGCGCGGGCGAGCACTACGTGCTGCTCGTCGATCCCCATGTCGCGGCCGAGGCTCGCTCGCATCTCGCGCAGTACCAGAAAGAGAGTCGTGCGCGGGCGGCACCGCCCGCCTTGGCGCCTCCACGGCTCTACGCCCACGCGTGGGTCGGATGCGCGCTGTACGGCGCCGCACTGGTCGCGGTCGCCTACGCGGTCGACAACGGCATCGTGCGGCTCGATGCATTCGACGTGGGCGAGCTCGATGCGGCCGCCGTGCAGCACGGCGAGTGGTGGCGGGCCTGGACGGCGCTCACGTTGCATTTCGGTCCGGAGCATCTGGCCGCGAACCTCGCCGCCGGCGTCTGGTTCGGCTATCTCGCCGGCCGGCTGCTCGGACCGGGCGTCGCGTGGGCGCTCATCGTCAACGGCGGCGCGTGCGCCAATCTGCTCGAGGGGCTGCTCGCCGCTCCCTCGCACCGCGCGGCGGGCGCCTCGACCGCCGTCTTCACCGCGCTCGGGCTGCTTGCGGCGTACTCCTGGCGGCAGCGGCGCCGCCTCGTGCAGCACTGGGCGCTCTCGTGGAGTCCGCTCGTCGCGGGCGTCGTGCTGCTCGGGTGGCTCGGCACGGCGGGCGCCCACACGGACGTATTTGCGCATCTCGCCGGCTTCGTGGTCGGCGGGACGCTCGGCGCCGCGGCCGCGGCGCCCGGCATCCGGCGCGCCCTCGAGAGGGCGCCCCAGTGGCTCGCGGGCGCGCTCGCGATCGGCTCGATGGCGCTCGCCTGGCTGTGCGCCCTCAGAAGCTGAGCGGAACTCGACGTTCCGGCGGGTACACTAAGCTCTGATCGAGCCGCTGCGGCGCCGCTCATTCGTCCCGGGAGAGGATCGAGGCATGGCTGTGGAAGAGACTGCCGGAAGGCTCAAGGTGACCGGCCGGGAGCTGCTCTACAGCCTGGGGACCCTGCTCATCAGCATCATCGTCGTGCAGACGGTCTACGCGACGTTCATCCGGCCGCGCGCGGCCGCCATCCTGGCGGAGCCCCCGATCACCCTCTCGCAGTCCGGACAGAAGGTGGAGCGCGACCTGCGCTCGATCTTCGTGATCATCAAGGACTACGAGCCGGAGACGGCCATCATCCTCGCGATCTGGTCGCTCTCGCTGCTCGCCTACCAGTCGCGAGCCGTCGCGCGCAACCGCCGGCTGCTCGAGAAGCGGTACATCGACCTGAGCGACGGCCACGTCGTGCTCCCGGAGGATGCCCGCGCGCACGGCCGCCCCATCGAGGCGCTCTCCGGCGAGGAGCGCGAGATGCTCCTGCCGCGCACCCTGATGCTCGCCCTGAACCGCTTCGGCGCGACGCGCAGCGTGCAGGACGCCGCCGAGGCCGCGCGCGACGAGTGCGAGCTCGAGCTCTCGAGACTCGACACCCAGCTCTCGATGATCCGCTTCACCGCCTGGGCCATCCCGGCGATCGGATTCGTCGGCACCGTGCGCGGCATCGGCCGCGCGCTGCAGGAGGCGCAGACCGCCGTCACCGGCGACATCAACGGCGTGACGCTCGCGCTCGGCGTGACGTTCAACTCGACGCTCACGGCGCTCGTTCTCACCATCCTGGTGATGTTCTGCCTGCATCAGCTGCAGCAGGCGCAGGACCGTCTCGTCCTCGACACGCGCACCTACGTCGACCGGAACTTGATCCGCCACATGCGGGTGCTGTGAGGCACACGGCGGGTCGCTCCACTCGGGCCCCGGGCGCCGGGCCGCGAAGCTCGAGGGGCCGTGAGCTCACCCCGCCGTAAGGCTCAACGGTCGGAGTATCCGACCAGCTCCACGTAGCCCTGCCCCGACGCCGCTCGGCCGTCACGGGTCCCCGAGACGCTCACGTCCCCCTCCCAGTATCGCGGCGTCGTCTGAAGCTCCTGATCGGCGAGGAGCGGTGTCGCCTGCAGGTCGAGCGCGAGAGCGCTCACGCGAATCCGCCAGCGCGACGGATAGACAGTGCCGCGCGGGCTCCTCCAATGGCCGAGCACGTCGATCCGCACATCGCCACTCGAGAGGGCTCGAGTGCGGCCGTCCGCCGCGATCCACGTTCCGGCGCTGTGGGGATCGGGCGCTCCTCCGCGGTCGCGCAGCGCGTAGAGCATCAGCGCGCTGCCGTCGTCGAGCTGCAGGGCAAACCAGTCCCAGCCCTCCTCGCTCGGCGCGAGCGAGCCGCTGCCCCACTCCCGGTCGAGCCACGCCGTGCCGCTCACCTCCATCGTGCGAGCGCCGCGAACGAGCCGACCTCGCGCCGCGAGGCGAGGAATCGAGTAGTAGTAGCTCGCCGAGCCCGGCACGTCCGATTTGACGCTGAGGCCGCGATCGCCGTTGAGCACCGGCGGGGAGAGCGGCCGAAGCTCGAGCGTCAGTCCATATGCCGGATCGGCGGCGCGCAGAATCCAGGCTCCCAGCGTCGCGGCTTTCCCCGCTGCCGTCGGTCCGCGCGTTGTCGCCTCCGCGACCGACCACCCGCCGAGCCACACCCGAAACGGCGTCGCTTGCGCGCCCGCGAGCCCGAGCGCATCGCGCTCGAAACGCTGAGTGGAGTGAAATTGCTTGCGCTCGACATCCGTCACCGCAAAGTGCGCGACGTAGACCTGCCGCGTGCGCCAGCGGGACGGCGGTGCCGGCGCGCCGGAGCCAGGCGAGCCGAATGAGGATCCGCCCGTGGTCTCGGCGCCGACTGGCTCGCCGCCTGCGGCGCTGGCTGCGGCGCCGGCTGCGGGCTCGTTGGCCGCCGGCGCGGCGAGGGCGACTCGAAAGAACGTCAGCTCGAAGCCAAATCGCTCGCCGCCCGGCGTCCTCAAGTG
>JASHSR010000499.1 GCA_030038645.1 Gammaproteobacteria bacterium | reverse complement strand
CGGGCGTCCCCGTACAGCACGACGCCGCGCAGCTTGCCGTCGCGCACGACGAGCCGCTTATAGATGCCGCGCCGCCGGTCGCGCAGAACGAGCGACTCGCCGCCTTCGGCCGCCGCGAAATCCCCGGCCGAATACAGCTCGATACCCGTCACTTTGAGCCGGGCCGCGTGCAGTCCGCCCCGGTAGCGGCTGACGCCGAGCTCGGCGAGGTGGATGGCGCAGACGCGCGCTTGCTCCCAGAGCGGCGCCACGAGCCCGAACGTGCGGTTGCGGTGCTGGATGCACTCGCCGACGGCATAGACGCTCGGATCGTACGTCTGCATCGTATCGTCCACGAGGATGCCGCGCTCGCAGCGCAAGCCCGCGCTCCTCGCGAGCTCGACGTTCGGCCGAATGCCGGCCGCCATCACGATGAGGTCGGCCTCGAGCTCGCTCCCGTCCTCGAATCGCAGCCCGGCGGCGCGCTCCGTCCCGAGCACGGCGACCGTCTTCGCGGGCATGCGGAACTCGAGGCCGCGAGCCTCCAGGGAGGCCTTCAGGAGAGCCGCGGCGGCGGCATCGAGCTGCCGCTCCATGAGCGTCTCGAACAGATGCACGACCGTCACGTCCATGCCTCGCTGCGCGAGCGCGCTCGCCGCCTCGAGACCGAGCAGCCCCCCACCGATCACGGCCGCGCGCCGGTAGCGCCGCGACGCCTCGAGCATCGAGTCCACGTCGGCAAGGTCGCGGAACGTCACGACGCCCGGCAGTGCGGCGCCGGGTATCGGCAGGACGACGGGCTTCGATCCCATCGCGATCAGGAGCCGGTCGTACGGCAGGTCGCGGCCGTCTCGCGAGCGGACGAGCCGGCGGCGGCGGTCGATCGAGACGGCCGGATCGCCGGCATGCAGTGTCACTCGATGCTCGGCGTACCACTCCTGCGAATGCAGAATGATGTCCTCGACACGCTTCTCGCCCGCGAGCACGGGCGAGAGGAGGATGCGGTTGTAGTTGACGTGCGGCTCGGCGCCGAGCACCGTCACCTCGTAGGCGTCCGGCGCGAGCTCGAGCAGCTGCTCGACGACGCGCATTCCGGCCATGCCGTTGCCGATGACGACCAGCCGCCTGCGCCGCGCGGCGGGCGTCTGCCGCTGCGGCTCCGCGCTCACCCAGATGCGGCCGTCCATCACCCGCACCGCATAGACGTTCACGGACCGCGCCGGATCCTCGAGGCAGCGGCCGGTCGCGAGGCTGAAGTGGTGCTTGTAGAGCGGCGAGGCGACGACGAGCTCGCCCTTGAGGTCGCCGACGATGCCGCGCGAGAGGACGCTCGCTGAGCTCGCCGGATCGAAGTTGTCGATCGCGAACACTGCCTCGCCCGCGCGGAACACGGCGATCTGGCGGCCCTCGACGAGCGCGCACGCGCCGGCGCTCGGCAGCACCTGGGAGAGCTTGCAGACGGCGGTCCACGCGCCGGCAGGGCTCATGTGAGCGCCTCCTCCCTTGGCGCGGCGTCCGCGCGCTTGCCGCGCTCGCCCGGCTTGGCGGGGCGGATCTGTCCCCGCTCCCGAACGAAGACGACGTTGTCGTCCTGCGCGTCGCTGTTCACGAAGTGGCGGAAGCGCGCGAGCGTCTCGGGATCCTCGATCGCTTTCTTCCACTCGCACTGGTAGCCCGCGATCACCCGGGCCATGTCCGCCTCGAGCTCCGCGGCGATGCCGAGCTCGTCCTCGCACACGACCGCCTTCAGGTACTCGAGGCCGCCCTCGAGCTGGTCGCGCCACGTCGCCGTGCGCTGCAGGCGGTCGGCCGTGCGGATGTAGAGCATCAGGAAGCGGTCGATGTAGCGGATGAGCGTCGGCTTGTCGAGATCGGCGGCGAGGAGCTCGGCGTGGCGCGGCTTCATGCCGCCGTTGCCGCAGACGTAGAGATTCCAGCCCCGCTCCGTCGCGATGATGCCCACGTCCTTGCCCTGGGCCTCCGCGCACTCGCGCGCGCAGCCGGAGACGGCGAGCTTCAGCTTGTGCGGCGAGCGCAGCCCCTTGTAGCGATTCTCGATCTCGATCGCGAGCGCGACGCTGTCCTGCACACCGTAGCGGCACCAGGTCGAGCCGACGCAGGACTTCACCGTGCGCATCGCCTTGCCGTAGGCATGCCCCGACTCGAAGCCTGCGGCGATCAAATCCCGCCAGATGAGCGGCAGCTCGCCGACACGGGCGCCGAAGAGATCGATGCGCTGGCCGCCGGTGATCTTCGTGTACAGGCCGTACTTCGCCGCCACCTCGCCGATCGCGATGAGCTTCTGCGGCGTGATCTCGCCGCCCGGGATGCGCGGCACGACGGAGTACGTGCCGTCCTTCTGCAGGTTCGCGAGGTAGTAGTCGTTCGTGTCCTGCAGCGGCTGCTTGTCCGGCGAAAGCACGAAGTCGTTCCAGCAGGACGCGAGGATGGAGGCGACGGCGGGCTTGCACACGTCGCAGCCGTGCCCCTTGCCGTGCTTCACGAGCGCCTCGGCAAAGCTCCTCAAGCCGCCGACGCGAATGAGATGGAAGAGCTGCTGCCGCGAGTAGGGAAAGTGCTCGCAAAGGTGACGATCGACCGACACTCCGCGACGCTCGAGCTCCGCGTGGAGTATCCGAGTCACGAGCGGCGCGCAGCCCCCACAGGTGCTCGATGCCTTGGTCTTCGATTTGATCGCGCCCAGGGTCGTGCAGCCCTCCCCGATGGCCGCGCAGATCGCGGCCTGGCTCACGTTGTTGCACGAGCAGATCTGCGCGGAGGGCGCGAGCGCCGCGAGGCCCGACCCGGCCGGCCTCCCGGCGCCGGAGGCGGCAATTGCCTCACCAGAGGAGGACGCCGCGCCGCCCACGCCCGGCAGGATCAGCTCCTCCGGCCGCTCCGGCAGCGGCAGGCCGTCGAGCATCATTTGACGCCATTCGCCGAAGCTCTCCGTGTCGCCGACCAGGACTCCGCCGACGAGGCGGCGCCCGGTCTCATCCACCACGAGCTTCTTGTAGATCTGTCGGCGCTCGTCCACGAACGTGTAGCACTGCGCGCCGGCGGACGCCGCGTGCGCATCGCCGATCGACGCCACGTCCACGCCGAGGAGCTTCAGCTTCGCGCTCGAGTCGGCGCCTTGGAAGCGCGCCGGCGCCACCGCGCCGGCGATGTGCGCGGCCGCGACTTGCGCCATCCGATAGCCGGGCGCCACGAGCCCGAAGATCTTTCCATTCCACAGCGCGCACTCGCCGATGGCGTAGATCGATGGATCGGACGTGCGGCATGCGTCGTCGATCGCGATGCCGCCGCGCTCGCCGACCGCGAGACCGGCGCTCCGGGCAAGCTCGTCGCGGGGCCGAATGCCGGCGGAGAAGACGACGAGATCGACCTCGAGCTGCGACCCGTCGGCGAACGACATGCGATGGCGCGCCGCCGCGCCGGCGGCGATCTCGCGCGCGCTCCTTCCGGTGTGCACGCGCACGCCGAGCGCCTCGATCTTGCGCCTGAGCAGCGCTCCGCCCATCTCATCGACCTGCAGCGCCATCAGGCGCGGCGCGAGCTCGACGACGTGCGTCTCGAGGCCGAGGTCGCGCAGCGCCTTGGCCGCCTCGAGTCCGAGCAGTCCTCCGCCCACCACGGCGCCCGAGCGCGCATCCCGCGCCGCCGCGCGGATCGCCTCCAAATCATCGAGGGTGCGATAGACGAAGCACGCGGGCCGATCCCGACCCGGTACCGGCGGAACGAAGGGACACGAGCCGGTTGCGAGCACGAGTATGTCGTAGGCGGCCTCGCGGCCGAGCGCCGTGCGCACGCGCTTCGCGCGGCGGTCGATCGCGACCGCGTGCTCGCTCAAGTTGAGCGCGATGCCGGACCGCTCGAAGAAGCCCGGCGGCGCGAGCGACAGCTCGCCGGGCGCCTTGCCGGCGAAGATGCTCGAGAGCTGCACCCGATCGTACGCGGGACGGCTTTCCTCGGCGAAGACCGTGACGGCAAACGGGTGCGAGCCCTCCGCCAGCGCCTCGAGAAAACGCTGGCCGACCATTCCGTTGCCGACGACGACGATCCTGGGTGCCATGTCCTGCTCGCGGCCTGCGGCCGCGCGGCGATGCGTCCAAAAAAGAAGCGCCGCCGACGTCGTGCACACGGGGTACGCTCGTGCCACGAAATCGGCGGCGCTGCCGTACGGGTCGAGTCTCGACCCGCTCCTCGCGACGAGTCCCGAGGGGCAGGGACCCATCTGCTTGATCGGGAGAATGCAATGCGTGTGCCACGCACGCCGGGGCCGTATGAGGGTCTCGGCTGCCCCATCCTCACAAGGACTTGCGCGCGGGCCGGGCGGTGCCGACGGCGGGGCGAGAGGGGGCCGCCCGGGCCTCTGATCCGAGTTGGGGCAACGCCGCGCCGCGACGCACGATGGTTGTGCGTCGCAATGCTCGGGCAGCTCGATCGACAGGCTTGCGGCGCGACTCGACACGCCCGCGGGAGCCGGCTTCTTTGTGCCCCGTCGCCCATCGTCCGCCTTCGGTCGTAAAGTCACGGCCTTCAGCGGCGAATGCGCCGAGCTCGGCTGCGCGCATGGGCCGCATTTGCCCGCGCGCGGGGGCTCGACCCGGTCCGCGAAGCCACCGCGGCCGACATCGGCACGCGCGTTGCAACCGCTCGAGCATGAGCGCCGAGACCTTGCGGATTCTGCTCGTCGAGCACGACGAGGCGCGCTGCTCTCTTTTGAAAGAGGGCCTGAGCGAGACCGGCTGCACGAATGTCGTCGTGGTCCGTCACACGCACAACCTGCTGCGGCGGATCGTGGACGCCGCTCCCGATGTGATCTTCATCGACCTCGGAGATCCGGACCGCGGCCTGCTCGAGCAGATGCTCGACGTGTCGCGCTCCGTGCGGCGCCCGGTTGCGATCTTCGTGGATCGCTCCGATCCCGACATGACCGCCGCGGCGGTGGACGCGGGCGTCGGCGCCTACATCATCGATGGGCTGAAAAAGGAGCGCGTGAGATCGATCCTCGAGCTCGCGGTGAGCCGCTTCCAGGCATTCGATCGCATCCGCGAGGAGCGCGATCGCGCCAAGCAAGCGCTCGAGGACCGCAAGCTCATCGACCGCGCGAAGGGCATCCTCATGAGAGAGCGGAGCCTGAGCGAGGAGGAGGCCTACGCGCTGCTGCGCAAAGCGGCGATGAGCGACAACCGCCGAATCGCCGAGGTGGCTCGAAGCCTCGTGACGGCGGAGCGCTTGCCGAAATAACCGGCCGCGGCGGGGGGCTGGCGCGCCGACTCGCGTGAGGATCGGCCTGCCGACCCGCGTGAGGATCGGTCCGCCGACTCGCGCGGGGACCGGCCTGCCGACTCGCGTGAGGATCGGCCCGGCGACTCGCGCGCCGCCAGCGACGGGCGCGAAGCGGCCGCAAGTGCGTGCTCGGCGCGCGCGTACTAAGCTCTCGAGCCATGAGCGCCTCGCCCCTTGCCGGACGCACGATCGCGGTGCCCGAGACTCGCGAGCTCGACGTCTTCGCCGGCCTGCTCGAGCGCCGCGGCGCGAGCGTGCTGCGCTGCCCGCTGGTCGCCATCCGCGACGCGCCGGATCCCGCGCCGGTGCTCGAGTGGGCGCGCCGCTTCGCGGCGGGAGCGTGCGACGACCTGATCCTGCTCACGGGCGAGGGCCTGCGCCGGCTCATCGGGTGCATCGACCGGCACGAGCCGGCGTTGAGAGAGCCATTCGTGCGCGCGCTCGCGCGCGCCCGCAAGATCACGCGCGGCCCGAAGCCGGCGCGCGCGCTGAAGGAGCTCGGGCTCGGCGCCGATCTCCCGGCCGAGCCGCCGACCACGGGAGGGATCATCGCGACGCTGCGACGCGTGGATCTCAAAGGCCGCCGCGTCGGCCTGCAGCTCTACGGCACCGAGCCGAACACGCCGCTCGTCGAGTTTCTCGAGGGCGCCGGCGCGAGCGTCCTGCCGGTCGCGCCTTACGTCTATGCCGACGCGGCCGACGATCAGGCAGTCCGAGCGCTGCTCGAGCGGATGGCGTCGGGGACGGTGGATGCCATCGCGTTCACCAGCGGGTCGCAGGTGGAGCGCCTGTTCGCCGCCGGAGTCGAGGAGCTCGCGCGCAAGGCGCTGGGCAAGACGCTCGTCGCGGCCGTGGGCCCCGTCGTGGCGGCCGCGCTGGAGGCCCGCGGTGTGCGGGCGCAGGTCATGCCGTCCGAGTCTTTCTTCTTGAAGCCGCTGACCGCAGCGCTCGAGAAGGCGCTCTCGAGCTCACGCAGCTCCTGACTCAACGAGCCCGGCCCGGACCCCTGGCGGGATATGCGCTCGACGGTGTCGATTGCGCCAGTCTCAACCAGGTAGCGAGGAACGGGTCATCCAGTCGCCAGCGCACAGCTCCGGTCGATTGCTCCTCGCGAATGAGCCCCCGCCGGTCGAGCGCTTTGAGCGCCTTTTGCATGCTGGCCGGCGCAAGGCCGTGCTCGTCCGCGACGCTCTTCGACAGCAGGTTCGTGCCGCCACGGCCGACCACGGCCTTCAGGGCTTTCTTCTGGACGGCGGTGAGCGAGACCCATATATGAGTGTAAGCGGGGTCATCCTCGAGCGCGATGCGCTGCAAGGTCTGCTCGACGAACCGAGGTGTCAGCGTGTCCGATATGCTCGGACCGCCCGCGTTCAGCAGGTCCCAGCAGCGGTGCGCCAGCCTCTGAACGCTGTACGGAACGTCTTCCGCCAGATCGAGTATTCGCTCGACGGCGTTCGGCGCGACCTTGAAGCCTCGACCCTCGAATCCGGCACGGAGAAAATCCGCGAACGGCGCTCGCGGCACCGGCCCGAGAAACAGCGCGGCGCCCATGCGATAGAACGGCCGTGAGTGGTGGCTCGTCATGTCGGTGAGCAGGCGCGTCTTGGAGCCGGCGAAAATGTAGCTCACATTGCGATGCGT
>JASHSR010000498.1 GCA_030038645.1 Gammaproteobacteria bacterium | reverse complement strand
CCCGGGTTCTGCCAGAACTGGGGAGCGACCTCCATCACCACGTGGTACTGCTGGGGGCTGTAGGGATTGTAGATGGTCGAGACCTGCGCCTGGGCGAAGGCGTCCTCGAGGGAGCTGTCGATCTGCGCCTCGCTCAGCCCCAGGCGGTATGCGGTGCTGCGGTCCACGATCAAGTTCGCCTCGAGGCCGCCGGCCTGCAGATCCGTGTCGACATCCCTGAGCTCGGGAGAGCGCTCGAGCGCGACGCGGAGCTTCTCGGACCAGTCCCGCAGCTCGCTCAGATTGTCGCCGAGCAGCGTGTACTGGTACTCCGAGTTGGCCGACCGCCCGCCTCCGCCTCCTCCGAGGTCCTGCATCGACTGCAGGAAGGTGGTGACGCCGCTCACCCTCGCGAGCTGGGGGCGCAGCCGGTCGATCACCTGGTCGGCCGAAGCCTTCCGCTCACTCAGGGGCTTGAGCGTCACGTCGACTTGCGCGCTGCTTCCGCCGTTCCAGAAGTTGCCGCCCCCCACCGATCCCGTCACGCTCTCGACGGCCGGATCCGACTGGATGATGTGAGCGACCTGCTGCAGCTTGCTCTTGATCAGCTGGAAGGACGCGGAGGGGTCGGCGCGCAGCCCTCCCTGCAGCTGTCCGGTGTCCTCCTGCGGAAAGAATCCCTTGGGGACGACGACGTACAGATAGACGTTGAGCCCGATCACCACGAGCAGTACGAGGACCGTCAGCCCGCGGTGATTGAGGACCCAGCCGAGCGTTCTCTCGTATTCCTCGCGCAGGGCGGCGAAGCCGCGATCGAACGCGCGCTGCCGCGGCGGCTGCGAGCCCGGCTGCAGCGGCTCCGCGCGCTTGCGGTCTCGGCCGAGCAGGCGCGAGCACATCATCGGTGTGGTCGTGAGCGAGAGGGCGAGCGAGATGAGGATCGAGACCGACAGGCTGATCGTGAACTCGCCGAACAGCCGGCCGACGAATCCGCCCATCAGCTCGAAGGGGATGAACACGGATACCAGGGAGAGGCTCATCGCGAGCACGGTAAAGCCCACCTCGCCGGCGCCGTAGAGCGCGGCCCGCATCCGCGGCATCCCGGCCTCGATGTGCCGCGTCGTGTTCTCCATCACGACGATGGCGTCGTCCACCACGAACCCGGTCGCGACCGTGAGCGCCATCAGGGAGAAGTTGTCGAGCGTGTAGCCGAGCAGGTACATCGCCCCGAAGGTTCCGACCAGCGACACCGGCACGACGACGGCCGGCACCAGCGCGGCGCGGTAGCTGTTGAGGAAGACGTAGACGACGAGCACGACCATCACGACGGAGATGAGCAGCGTCTGCTCGACCCGGCGCAGAGAGGCTCGAATCGTCACCGAGCGGTCGGAGGTGACTTTCAGATCGATCGTCGGATCGATGGAGGCCTTGAGCTGCGGCAGCTCGGCCTTCACGGCATCGACCACGTCGATGACGTTGGCTCCGGGTTGCCTCAACACCTGGACGGTCACCGCCGCCTTGCCGTTGTAGATGCCGTACGTGCGGATGTTCGCCGTGGCGCCGTCCTGCATGTCGGTGACCGTCGCCACGTCGCGCAGCCTCACGTAGGCGCCGTTACGGCTCGCGATGACGAGGTTGCGATAGGCCGCCGCGTCGCGCGCGTTGTCGTTTGTATAGATCTGATAGCGCGTCGGCCCGACATCGATGCCGCCCTTCGGGGAGTTGGCGTTCGCGTTGGAGATGGCCGCGACGACGTCCTGAAGGGCGATGCCGTACTGCGCCAGGGCGAGGGGATTGAGCTCCACGCGGACGGCAGGCAATGCGCTGCCGTTGACGTTGACGCCGCCGACACCCTTGATCTGCGCGAGGCGCTGCGAGACGACGGCGTCCGCGGCGTCGTAGATCTGCCCCTGCGTGAGCACGCTCGAGGTCATCGCGATGGTCATGACCGGAAAGTTCGAGGTATTGAGCTGGCGGTAGGTCGGGTTCTGCGTGAGTCCGGTCGGCAGGTCCGCATGGGCCGCCTCGATCGCCGCCTCCACGTCGCGCGCGGCGCCATTGATGTTCCGGTCGAGCCCGAACGTCATCTGGATGTTCGTCGATCCGACGGTGCTCGTTGACGTCATGTCGTTCACGTCGGCGATGGCGCCGAGGTGGCGCTCGAGCGGCGTCGCGATGCTGCTCGCCATCACCTCCGGGCTGGCCCCCGGGAAGGACTCCGTGACGAAGATGGCGGGAAAATCGCTGGGCGGCAGGGAGGCGACGGGCAGCAGGGTGAACGCGGCGGCGCCGGCGCCGGCGATGCCGAGCGTCAGCAGGATCGTCGCGACCGGTCGCGCGATGAAGGGGGCGGAGATGTTCACGTGGGATGATCCGCCAGGATCCCGCCTTCGGGCTCGGCCTCGCGACGCTGCGCCACGCGCTTCGCAATGCGGTCGAAGGCGAGATAGATCACCGGCGTGGTGAACAGCGTGAGGACCTGGCTCACCAGCAGGCCTCCGACGATGCTGACGCCGAGCGGGCGCCGCAGCTCCGAGCCGGTGCCGGTGCCGAACATGAGCGGCAGGGCGCCGAATATGGCGACGACGGTCGTCATGATGATCGGCCGGAACCTGAGCAGGCACGCCTGGTAGATGGCCTCGGGCGGCGCGAGTCCCTGCGTGCGCTCCGCATCGATCGCGAAGTCGATCATCAAGATCGCGTTCTTCTTCACGATCCCGGTGAGCAGGATGATGCCGATGAGCGCGATGATCGTGAGATCGTCCCCGGCGAGCATGAGGGCGAGCAGCGCCCCGATGCCCGCGGAGGGCAGCGTCGAGAGGATCGTCACCGGGTGAATGAAGCTCTCGTACAGCACGCCGAGCACGATGTACACGACGCCGACCGCCGCGAGCAGCAGCAGCAGCTCGTTCGTCAGATTCTTGCGAAAGGCGAGCGCCGCGCCCTCGAACGTCGTGCGGATGCTCTCCGGCAACCCGAGGCTCTGCTCGGTATTCTCGATCGCATCGACCGCCTCGCCGAGCGAGACCCCGGCGGCGAGGTTGAACGAGATCGTCGCGGCGGGGAACTGCGCGAGGTGATTGATGACGAGCGGCCGCTGCTCCACGTCCACCTTGGTGATCGCCGAGAGCGGCACCTGTCCTCCGCCGGCCGAGGGCACGTAGAGCCCCTCGGTGAGCGAGTCGATCGAATGGAACGTCGCGGGGTTCACCTGCAGGATGACCCGGTATTGGTTCGACTGCGTGAAGATCGTCGAGACGATCCGCTGTCCGAAGGCGTCGTAGAGCGCGTTGTCGACCGTGCCGACGCTGATGCCGAGCCGCGCCGCGCTGTCCCGATCGATCGTGAGGTAGGCCGCGAGGCCGCTGTTCTCCTGATTGCTCGCCACGTCGGCGAGCTGCGGCAGCTGGCGCAGCGCCGCCACGAGCCTCGGAGTCCAGGTCGTGAGCGCCGTGCTGTCCGCGCTCTCGAGGATGAACTGGTACTCGGCGCGGCTCACGGTGTTGTCGAGCGTCAAGTCCTGCGCCGGCTGCATGTAGAGCGTGACGCCCGGCACGCTTGCCGTCTCCTCCTTCAAGCGGCGGATCACCTCCTCGGCCGTCGCGTCCCGCTCGTCGCGCGGCTTGAGGTTGATGAGGAACCGCCCGCTGTTGAGCGTCACGTTGTTGCCGTCCACGCCGATGAAGGACGAGAGGCTCGCGACGGCCGGGTCCTTGAGAATGGCGGCGGCGAGCGCCTGCTGGCGGTCCGCCATCGCGCTGTAGGAGATCGACTCCGACGCCTCCGACACGCCCTGGATGAGGCCCGTGTCCTGCTCGGGGAAGAATCCCTTCGGAATGAGCACGTACAGCCACACCGTCACGACGAGCGTTCCGAGAGCGACCCAGAGCGTGAGCACCTGATGCTCGAGGACCCAGGTGAGGCGCCTGCCGTACCAGCGCAGCACCGCGGAGAACCAGTCCCAGAGCACCTCGCGCCCTTCCCCCGGCCGCGGCTGCGCCTTGAGCAGCTTCGCGCACAGCATGGGCACGAGAGTGAGGGAGACGACCGCGGAGATGAGGATGGTGACGGCGAGCGTGATGGCGAACTCGCGGAACAGCCGTCCGACCACATCCTGCATGAACAGGAGCGGGATGAGCACGGCAATGAGGGACACGGTGAGGGAGATGATGGTGAAGCCGATCTGCCCGGCGCCCTTGAGGGCGGCCTCGAGCGGCCGCTCGCCGGCCTCGATGTAGCGCGAGATGTTCTCGATCATCACGATGGCGTCGTCCACCACGAAGCCGGTCGCGATGGTGAGCGCCATCAGCGAGAGATTGTTGAGGCTGAAGCCGGCGAGATACATCACCGCGAACGTGCCGACGATCGAGAGCGGCACCGAGAGGCTCGGGATGATCGTCGCCGGCACGTTCCGCAGGAACAGGAAGATGACGAGCACGACGAGCGCGACCGCGAGAGTCAGCTCGAACTGCACGTCCTTGATCGAGGCTCTGATCGTGGTGGTGCGGTCCGTGAGCACCTCCACGTCGACGCCGGCCGGCAGCGACGCCTTGAGCGAGGGCAGCAGATCCTGGATCCGATCCACCACGTCCACCACATTGGCGCCGGGCTGGCGCTGGACGTTGAGGATCAGGGCGGGCGTCGTGTTCATCCAGCCGCCGAGCTCGGTGTTCTCGGCGCTCGCGACGATCTTCGCCACGCTGGCGAGGCGCACGGGCGCTCCGTTGCGGTAGGCGATGATGATGTCGCCGTACTCGGCGGCCGATTCCAGCTGGTCGTTCGTGTCGATGGTGTAGGCGCGCGCGGGTCCGTCGAGCGTGCCGGTGGGGCCGTTCTGATTCGCGACGCTGATCGTCGTGCGCAGATCGTCGAGGTTCAAGCCGTACGCGGCGAGGGCGAGCGGATTGACGATCACCCGCACGGCCGGCCGCTCTCCGCCGCTGATGCTGACGACGCCCACGCCCTTCAGCTGGGAGATCTTCTGCGCGATGCGCGTGTCGGCGAGGTCCTCGACCTGCGTGAGCGGCATCACCTTCGAGGTGATGCCGAGGGTGAGCACCGGCGCATCCGCGGGATTGACCTTCGCGTAGATCGGCGGAGCCGGCAGGTCCTGGGGCAGCAGCACCTGCGCCGCGCTGATGGCCGCCTGCACCTCCTGCTCGGCCACATCGAGCCCGAGCGACAGGTCGAACTGAAGCGTGATGACGGAGGCGCCGGCCGAGCTCGTCGAGGACATCTGGTCGAGGCCCGGCATCTGGCCGAGCTGCTTCTCGAGGGGGGCCGTGATCGCGGAGGTCATCACCTCGGGACTCGCTCCCGGATAGAAGGTCTGCACCTCGATCGTCGGGTAGTCGACTTCCGGCAGCGCGGAGAGCGGCAGCTGCAGGTAGGCGATCACGCCGACCGTCACGATCGCGACCATCAACAGAGTGGTCGCAACGGGACGCAGGATGAAGAGGCGCGAGGGATTCACGGCGTGGCCTGCGGCAGGCTCACGAAGCCTGCGTGGGCGGCCGTCCGGCGCGCCGGCCGGGTGGCCCACCGCGGCCGCTTGCCGGCTCACCCGGCAGCTGCACCCGGGCGCCGTCCCGCAGCCGGTCGGCTCCCTCCGTGACGACGACGTCGCCCGCGTCGAGGCCCGATTCGACCGCAACGTTGTCGCCGTCGGCTTCTCCGAGCTTGATCGGGCGCACGGAGACGGTGTGGTTCGGGTTGACGAGGTAGACGAAAGTGGAGAGGACGCCGTTCGGGGCGCCGCGGCGGACCGCGGCGCCGGGGATCACGAGCTGATGGCGCAGGATGTTCTCGACCAGCTGGATGTTCACGAACTGATTCGGGAAGAGCGTGTTCGTCTTGTTGTCGAACTGCGCGCGCAGCTTCACCGTTCCCGTCGTGGGATCGATCTCGTTGTCGAGCGTGAGGAGCTTGCCCGTCGCGAGCAGCTTGCTGTCGCTGCGGTCGTAGGCCTCGACTTGCAGCGTGGCGCCCGACTCGAGGCGCTGCTCGATGCCCGGAACGTAGTCCTCCGCGACGGGGAAGATCACGGTGATCGGCTGCAGCTGCGTGACGACGACGATGCCGTTCGCATCGCCCGGGGTAACGTAGTTGCCGGCGTCGACCTGTCTCAAGCCGACGCGGCCGGTAATGGGTGAGATGATGTGACAGTACGCGAGGTTGACGGCTGCGGCTTCCACGGCCGCCTTGTCGGACTCGACGGTCCCCTCGTACTGCGAGACGAGGAATTTCTGCGTGTCGAGCTGCTGTCCGGACACGGCGTCCTGTTTGATCAGATCCGCGTAGCGCTTGAGGTCGAGGCGGTCGTCCGCGAGCTGCGCCTCGTCGCGGGCCAAGTTCCCCTTGGCCTGGTCGAGGGCGGCCTGATACGGCCGCGGGTCGATCTGGGCGAGGAAATCGCCCTTGTGCACGAGCTGGCCCTCGGTGAAGCCGATCTTCTGCAAGTACCCGCTGATTTGTGTCTTCACGGTCACCGTCGCAAGCGGCGTGACCGTCCCGAGCGCCGGAATGCGAACCACGATGTCGCCCAGCGCGGCGCGGCTGATGGCCACGGAGACCGGACCGGTGTCGGTGTCCGGCCGGAAGCGTCCGAAGCGGCGCCCGGGCGGACCGAAGCCGCCGGTCCGCTGCGGCCGGTGATGGATGCCCCTCACCACCAGGAATGCAACCACGAGCACGGCGAGCGCGCCGAGGATGAGCGCCAGCTTGCGCCCGCGCGTTCGGGTCGGCGGCGGCGGCGGCGGAGTCTCGCGCAACGAGGAGGGGGATTCGCGTTCCTGCTCAGTCAATGCGTCCACGGGTTCACCTATAGCTCGAGCTTGTAGCCGACGCCGTACACGGACTCGACGAACTCTCTCTCGGGGCTCGCCCGTTGCAGCTTGCGCCGGAGGTTCTTCACATGGCTGTCGACGGTGCGGTCCGTCACGACCCGGTGATCGGCGTAGAGATTATCGAGCAGCTGCGCGCGCGAGAACACGCGCCCCGGCGCGGCGGCGAGCGTTCTCAGCAGCCGGAACTCGACCGGCGTCAGGTCGAGGGGCTTGCCGTCGAACGCCGCGACGTAGTGGTGCTCGTCGATGGTGAGCCCGAGCGCGCTCGCCGGAAGCGAGCCGCGACTCACGCGCCGGAACACCGCCTTGACGCGCGCAACCACTTCGCGCGGGCTGAACGGCTTGCAGATGTAATCGTCGGCTCCGAGCTCGAGGCCGAGCAGCCGGTCGATCTCCTCCACGCGCGCGGTGACCATCACCAGGGGAACGTTCGTGAACGTTCTGAGCTCGCGGCACACGTCGAGCCCGTCGCGGCCCGGCAGCATCAAATCGAGGACGATGAGGTCGGGCGGATCCGCCTTGACCGCCGGCACCACCTCGCGGCCGTCCGCGATCCAGCTCGCCTCGTAGCCGGAGGCCCTGAAGTAATCGCCGAGGAGGGCGGCGAGCTTCGGCTCGTCTTCGACGATGAGGATCTTGGCCGCGCTCTCGGAGCTCACGGCTCACCTCGTCACCGGCAGCGCGACGGAGACCCACAGGCCTCCGAGGGGCGAGCCTCGAGCCGTGATCGTGCCCCGGTGCGCGTCGACGATGCTCTTGCAGATGGCGAGTCCGAGACCCGCGCCGCCGCTCTCGCGGTTGCGGGACCCATCGACGCGATAGAAGCGGTCGAACAGCCGTGGCACGAGCTCCGGGGGAACGCCGGGCTCGGAGTCCTGCAGATCGATCACGACCCACTCGCGCTCGCCGCGGCAGGATACCCGGAAGCGGCCGCCCGCGTTCGTGTAGCGGATGGAATTCTCGACGAGATTGGAGAACAGCTGCTGGATGCGCGTCTCATCGCCGCTCACGATGAGCTCCTCACGCGGAACGTCCGACTCGAGCGTGATGCGCCGCTCGTTGAGCCGGTCCTGGAAGCCCCTCAGCCTCAGGCGCAGCAGCTCCGCCACGTCCACGTCGGCCATGCGGTAGGTGAGGGCGCCGATGTCGGCGAGCGAGAGCTCATAGAGATCGTTCACCAGCTTGCCGAGCGTCGCCACCTCGCCCTGCAGGGATTTGATGATGTCCGGCGTCAGCGTGCGCACGCCGTCCTCGACGGCTTCGAGCTCGCCCCGCAGGACGGCGAGCGGCGTGCGCAACTCGTGGGAGACGTCCGCCATGAACGCGCGGCGCATTTGCTCGTTCTTCTCGAGCGCGAGCGCGAGCCGGTTGAAGTCGTCCGACAGGCGGCCGATCTCATCGGGCGAGGAGACGGCGAGCCGCGTGGCATAGTCGCCCGCGGCGAGCCGATGAGTGGCGGCGGTGATGTGCTTGACCGGTCCGAGCAGACGATGCGTGAGCAGGACCGCGACGAGCGCGGCGAACAGCACGGCGCCTGCGCCGATGATCCACGTCGAGACGAGCTGCCTGTCCTGCAGGTGCGCCCCGGCTCCGGCGGTCACCCGCTGGAAGGGTAGAACGGCGAGCCAGCCGACCGTCGCCCCGTTCACGACGATGGGCCGCATGGGCGCATCGGCGCCCACCACGTCGGGATTGCCCGCGACGAGTCGCCGGTCGGCGTCGAGCAGCGCCAACCGGAGACTGACGCCGGTCAGGTCGGACTCCGAGATCCGGCTGCGGAACGCCGGGGACGCATCGACCGCGTGCAGCTCCGCGGACGCCCCGATCAGCAGGCTGAACCAGGCGCGGGGGTTGCGGCGCAGAAAGTCCCAGCTGCCGTGCTGCTCGTAGGCATTGGCGATCGAGGGAGCGAGGCTCTCGATGCGCTCGACGCCCTGCTCGTTGAGGTATCCGAGAAAGCCGCGGACGAAGCTGACGCGCGCGGCAATGCTGGTCGCGAGCACGGCGAGCATGCTCGTCGCAAGCAGAGCGAGAAACAGCTTGGAGGTAATCCCGAGTCTCATCGATTGGCCGGCTGGTGCGTTACGGCGGCGCGTTCGGCGAGGCGCCTGCCCGGCGCAGTGCGCCTTCGTACATCAGAGCCCCACGGGGGCCGATAATTCAACCTGTTGCGCGCGAATCCACACAATCTCCCACTTCTCTCCATATTCTCGCCCATTTTGCCGCCAGCGGGCGGGCGGGCGCAGGCGTCCGGCTCAGCTCGCGCTTTCCGCGCTATATCGCGCCAGCAGCCCCGTGCGGACGGCGTACCGGTAGACGCGCACGAAGAACCCGCCGCAGAGCAGGATCTCGAGGAGGGCGAGGGCGATGCCTCCGAAGAGGGGTCCAGGCGCGTAGGGACGCCCCATGACGATGGCGCGCATGTCCTCGAAGACGTAGGACGGCGGAAGCGCCCGCGCGACGGCCTGCATCCACGACGGCAGCGTCGAGAGCGGATAGAACACGCCGACGAAGGGAGAGAGCAGGGCGGGGAGCGGCCAGACCATCCACTCGGAGGCCGGTCCGAGGCGCAGGACCACCGCGCTCGCGAAGACCCCGAGGGCGATGCCGAACAGGAACAGCGCGAGCAGAAAGGGAACGAGGGCGAGACCGAGGGAGAAGAAGGAGAGCCCGAACACCGCGGTCGCGAGCGCCAGCATCACGGCGAGGCCGACGAGGCTGGTCGCGACGCTGGTCGCGACGAGGCCCGTCACGTACTCGGAGATGCCGAGAGGCGTCGCGAAGAAGTTGAGGAAGTTGCGCGTCCAGACATCCTCGAGGAACGCGGTGGTGACGCCCTGCATGATGCGCGTGAAGAAATCCCACATCAGCACCGCGCCGAGCAGGCTCGCGACGAAGTTGATGTGGGAGCCGGAGACCGCGCTGAGATAGCGCGTGATGAAGCCCCAGAGCACGATGTCGATCGCGACCCACGAGAACAGGGGGAGCACGCGCACGGGACTGCCGCGCATGAGGTAGAACTGGCGCAGCATGACGCCAGCGACGGGCCGCAACCTCACCGGCGCTCCCGAGCCTCGAGCGGCTCGCGCGCGAGACGGATGAACAGCTCCTCGAGCGTGCGAGCGCCGCGCTCGCGCGGCAGAGCCCTCGGATCGCCCTCGAGCAGGATACGGCCGCGCGAGAGGAACAGCACCCGGTCGCAGACTTCCTCCACCTCGTACATATTGTGGGAGGTCCAGAGCACTCCGCAGCCGCCCTCGCGCGCGAGCATCCTTACGTGGGCCCGCGCGGCCTGCGCAGCGGAGGGATCGAGCGACGAGGTGGGCTCATCGAGCAGCAGCAGCTCGGGTCGGTTGAGCATCGCCTTGGCGAGCGCGACGCGCGTCTGCTCTCCCGAGGAGAGCACGCCGCACTTCCTGTCGCGCAGCCGCTCGAGGCCGAACTCGGCGAGCAGCGACTCGATCCGCGCCGTGAGACCCCGCACGCCGTAGATGAGACCGAACACGCGCAGGTTCTGCGCGACGGTGAGATTGCCGGGCAGCGCCGCGTACACCGCGGCGAAGTTCGCGTGGGCGAGGGCGCGCGCGCGTTGCCGCGCGAGATCGAGCCCCGCGACCTGGATGAGGCCCGACGAGGGCGCGAGCACTCCGAGGACCATGTTGATGGTGGTCGTCTTGCCGGCGCCGTTCGGGCCGAGGAGGCCCACGATCTCGCGCCGGCGGACGGTGAACGAGACCCGATCCACCGCCACGAGGCTCGCGTAGCGCTTGGAGAGCTCGGTGACCCGCAGCACGGCGGCCGGCGCAATCGCCTCTTCTTCTCCAGCCTGCGCGCTCATGAGCTAATATTCCCATAATAGCGTGCGGGCGGGCGGCTTCGGCCGCGGCTGCATTGCCGCGGCTCGCGTCCGGCGCCGGCGGCGGGACGGCATCACATGGCGAAGTCTTACGACGTTGTAGCGATCGGCTCGGGACACAACGGCCTCGTGGCGGCGGCCTATCTCGCCGCCGCCGGCAAGAGCGTGCTGGTCCTCGAGCGCAACGCTTGGCTCGGAGGGGGAGTCGTCACGCGCGAGCTCACCGTCCCCGGCTTTCGCCACGATCAGCACTCCATGGCGCACATCTTCATCCAGGGCAATCCGCTCTTGAGGAGCGATGAGCTGCGGCTCAAGTCCAAGTACGGACTGCGCTACCTCGTTCCGGACATGCCGATGATGTCGATCTTCGAGGACGGCGCGACGCTCGCGCTCTATCGCGACCGCGAGCGCACGCGGGCCGAGATCGCGAAGTTCTCCCGGCGGGACGCGGACGCCTACGACCGGCTCGCCTCGCAGGCGGCTCAATGGCTGCCCATGATCGCCGCGAGTCTCTATGCGGCGCCGGCGCCCGTGGGGGCCACCACGGCGCTGATGGACCAGAGCCGCGAGGGACGCGCGCTGTGGCGCACGACCCAGATGAGCACGCACGACCTGCTCTCGAGCCTCTTCGAGAGCGACCGGGTCCGCATGCACTTCGCGCGCGTCGCGGGCGAGAACCTGGTCTCGCCGGACGAGAAGGCGACCGCGCTCGGGGTGTACGTCTTCGTCGGCTTCCTCGAGGCGTACGGCTTTGGTGTCGCGGTAGGCGGCAGCGGCTCCCTGACGGATGCTCTCACCGCCTGCATCCGCGACCATGGGGGCGAGGTGCTGAGCGGAGTCGACGTGGCTCGGGTCGTGGTGCAAGCAGGACGGGCCCGCGGCGTGCGCGCGCGAGACGGGCGCGAGTTCTCCGCGAAGGACTGCGTGATCGGCGCGATTCATCCCCACCACCTCGGCGCGATGGTCGAGGCGATCGATCCTCAAGTCGCCGCCGCCGCGGCTGCGACGGAAGTCTCGCCGAATGCGTGCATCACGGTCCACGCCGCCTTGAGGACGCCGCTGCGCACGCGGGCCGCAGATCCGTTGCGCGCCGTGATGGTCGAGCTGCTGCCGAACGAGTACGAGACGCTGCGCCGGTCCTTCGACGAGCTGCGCTACGGCAAGCTCGCCCCCTATCCGTTGGTCGGGATCGGCTCCCTGTCGGAATTCGATCCTTCTCGCGTCCCGGCAGGGGCGGCGGTCCTGCATGCCTGGGACTACGTGCCGTATGTGCGCGCGGACGGGCGCTCGTGGGATGAGGCGAAGGCAGAGTACGCGGAGCGGATGCTCGAGCACATCAGGCGTTTCCTGCCCAACCTCACTCGAGAGAACATCCTGGCGTACCACTGCGACAGCCCGCTCGACATGGAGCGCACTTCGCCGAGCTTCGTGCACGGGGACCTGCACGGCATTGCGATGTCCACCTATCAGTCCGGCGCGCACCGGCCGACGCCGGAGCTCGGGCAGTACACGGTTCCCGGCATCGAGCGGCTCTACCTCGTCGGGCCGTTCCAGCATCCAGGCGGCGGCGTCTTCGGCGCGGGCCGCGCCACGGCGGTCAAGATCTTCGAGGACCTGAAGCTCGACTTCGAGCGAGCCGTGCGGCGCGGCTGATTCGATGCACGCCTCACCGTCGCGAGCGACCGGCGCGGCGAGGGGGCGATGCTCGGCGGCCGCGGCGCGCGCGGATCAAGATTCGGACGGGCTTTGAGCGGCGGGCTCGCCGGCGCGGAGCACCGAGCCCAGCCACACCGAGATGTCGGCGATCTCTTCTGCGCAGACCTGGTGCTGCATCGGGTACGGCTTCCATTCCACGGTGTAGCCGCGGGCGCGCAGCAGGTCGCGGGAGCGCTCGGCGGCCTCGATCGGCAGGATGGGATCGTAGAGGCCGTGGCACATGAGGATGGGAACGCGGCGGTTGGCGCTCGATGCCTCATCGAGCGCGGCTCGCAACGGCAGATAGGTCGAGAGCGCCAGCACGCCGGCCAAGGACTCGGCGTGGCGCAGCGCCGTGTGCAGGGCGATGGCGCCGCCCTGCGAGAACCCCGCGAGCACGACGCGGCCTGCGGCGACTCCGCGCTCGCGCTCGCGCGAGATGAGCTGCTCCACGAGCGCCGCCGACTCGCGAATGCCCTGGTCGTCCTCCGCTTCGGCGCCGGAGAGGCCGGCAATGTCGTACCAGGCGCGCATGCGCGTGCCGTTGTTGAGCGTCACCGGCCGCACCGGCGCGTGCGGGAAGACGAAGCGCGGCGCGCAGCCCTCGGGCAGCCGCAGCTCCGGCACGATCGGCACGAAGTCGTAGCCGTCCGCGCCGAGGCCGTGCAGCCAAATGACGCAGGTGTCCGGTGCGACGCCGGCGCCGGGCTCCAGCACCACGCGATCGTCGAGGTCCTGCTGGAGGTAGGTCATGCGACGGTGCCAACGCGCTGCGAGACCGTCGACGCCCTCAAATGCGCGTCTTTCTCCGGCACGACAGCCTCCATGCTCGCGGCGGCGGACGGTGCTGTTCTGCGGGGCCGATTCGATTGCATCGGCCGAGGGTAGCACGGCGCCGGCGGGCCGCCGAACTGTCGTACGTGCGGACGCGCCCCGACCGTCCGCGGCTGCCGTCGGACGCGAACGGCGGCTCCCGCTCGATAAAGTGCCCTGTATGTGCGGAAAAGGACCGTGCGGCGTCGGAGCCGCAGTCGCGGTGACCTAGACTCGCCACCCCGAGCACCGGCATCGCCGCTCGAAGGACTCGCATCGCTTCGCAAATGGCCGGCGTCACTCCGCATCGATCACCGCGCGCCGCGGGCGTGGACGATTTGTTTCCGCGCGCCGAGGCGCCGCGGACGCGCCCGATCGCTCCGCTGCGGGAACTCGGGGCGTACGAGGCGCTGTGGACGAGGGGGCGCACGACGTTCAAATCGCTCGCCCGTCTCTTTCGTGAGCGGCCGGGCGCCTTGCCTTCCGACCTCGTGCCGGAAGGCGAGGCTGACGAGTGCCGGCGCATGGCGCTCGCGCTGGCGGCTGCCGCGGGAGCGGGCGCGCTCGCTGTCAGCGTTCACGGAATGGCGGCGTACCCGCAGCGGCTGCGGAGCGCGGCTCACCCGGTCGAGGTTCTGTATCACCAAGGCGATGTGTCGCTCCTCGGCCGCCGCGGCGTCGCGATCGTCGGCACGCGGCATCCGAGCCGCATCGGCGTGTGCCGGGCGGCGCTGCTCGCGCGGCACCTCGCCAAGGCGGGATTCGTGGTGCTCTCCGGGCTTGCCGAAGGTATCGATACGGCCGTGCACCGAGCCGCGATCGAGGCCGGCGGGGCGACCGCGGCGGTGCTCGGAACGCCGCTCACGGCGTGTTTTCCGCCGGCCAACGCCGGCCTGCAGCGGCGGCTCGCGCGCGACTATCTGCTGGTGAGCCAAGTGCCGATCGTGCGCTACGCGCGGCAGTCCGTGGAGGCGAACCGGCAGTTCTTCCGCGAGCGCAACGCGACGCTGGCGGCGCTCGCGGAAGCCGTCATCGTCGTCGAGGCCGGCGAGCGGTCCGGAGCGCTCATTCCCGCGCGCCATGCGCTCGAGCAAGGACGCAAGCTGCTCGTGCTCGACCATTGCTTTCGCGACCCGGCGCTGCAGTGGCCGGCGAGGCTCGCCGCGCGAGGTGCGGTGCGTGTCCGCAAGCTCGAGGACATCGAGCGTCGCCTGGCCTGAGCGGCTGCGGTGGATCGACGAGGACACCCGCGCCGACCATGGCTTGCTGCTGCCGAGCGATCACTGCCTCTATTTCGGCGAGTTCCGCGCGCAGGGCGGGTGGACGGCGGGGGCGATGAACGATCTGATCGTGGACTTCAAGCGCTCGCCGAGTCGAATCGCCGCGAGCGCCAGGGCGCGCGCGGTGCAGCACTTCAAGGACCGCGCCATTGCGACCGTCGCTTGCGCGCTGCGGCGGCAGTTCGCCCGGGCCGCGATCGAGACGCGCCTGACGTTCGTGCCCATCCCCGCCTCGAAGCTGCCGGGGGAGGCCGACTACTGCGACCGCCTCCTGCGTACGCTGCGGCTCGCGTTCGCAGGGCTCCACGCCGATATCCGCCCGCTCCTGCGGCAGAGGGCGAGCACGGCGGCCGATCACCGGAGCGGGACGCGCCGCCTGCGCTTCGAGGAGCTGCTCGAGCTCACCGAGCTCGATCTCGCGCAGCTGCGCGAGCCGCTGCGCCCGCTCGTCGTGCTGTTCGACGATGTGCTCACGTCGGGCAAGCACCTGCGCGTCGCCAAGGCTCGCATTCGCGAGGCCTTCCCCGAGCAGGCGATCATCGCGGTGCTCGTTGCCCGGCGGGTGTGGGATCGGTGAAGCTTGACGACATGAGCCCCGAGAGATCGAGTCCCCCGTTGCCGCCGGTCGTCAGCCGGTCGAGAAAAGTGGTGTACGCCGCGACGGCGGCGAACCTCGGGATCACGGCCGTCAAGTTCGTGGCCGCGGCGCTCTCCGGCAGCTCCGCCATGCTGTCGGAGGCGATCCACTCGGTCGCCGACACCGGCAACCAGCTGCTCCTGCTGCTCGGCCTCGAGCGCAGCCAGCTCCCGCCCGATGAGTCCTACCCCTTCGGCCACGGCAAGGAGCTGTACTTCTGGAGCCTGATCGTCGCCATCCTCCTGTTCGGAGTCGGCGGGGGCATGGCGCTCTACCAAGGGATCTCGCACGTCATTGCGCCCCACCCGCTCGAGAGCGCCTTCTGGGCGTACGTCGTGCTGGCGGTCGCGGGCGTTTTCGAGGCGTTCTCCTTCAGCGTCGCGATACGCGAGCTCCTGCGGCGCAGGGGGCCGCGGCGCTTCTGGCAGCGCGTGCACCTGAGCAAGGACCCCTCCGTCTATACCACTTTCTACGAGGATCTCGCCGCGCTGCTCGGGCTCGCCATCGCGTTCGCCGGCATCTACCTCGGCCACCGCTTCGCCGATCCGTACTTCGACGCCGGCGCGTCGATTCTCATCGGCGTGGTCCTGTGCGTCGTGGCGCTCACCCTCGTGTACGAGAGCAGGAGCCTCCTCATCGGCGAGAGCGCGAGCCCTGAGATCGTCGCGAGCATCCGCGAGATCGTGGACGCCGACCCCGCGATTCGCGCCGCGCGCGCGCCGCTCACGATGCACCTCGGGCCGCTCGATGTCCTGTTGAATCTCGACGTGGAGTTCGAGCCGGGGATCTCCGCCCGGGAGCAGGTGGCGGCGGTCGCGCGCATCGAGGACGCCATCCGCCGCCGCCACCCGGCGATCCGGCGGATCTTCATCGAGGCGCGCAGCCTGAGCGAGGAGGGAGCGGGGAGCGGGCCCGCGGGCGGGCGGCCCGGCACGGACGCCAGGCGGGAGCCGGGCCCTTAGGTGAGGATCGGGCGCTCCTGCTACGATGCAGGGGCGCCCGGTTGACGCACGAGGTGAGGCGCTTGTCCAGGGGTCCCATCGACTACTCGAGCGCGGGAGTCGACTATAAGCGCATCGACGCGCTGAAGGTTCGGGCGCAGCAGGCGGCGCGATCCACGGCGCGCCACCTCGTCGGGCGCGGCATGCGGGAGCTCGAGCGCTCGCGCGGCGAGTCGGCCTACGTCGTGGATGTCGGAGGCACGCTCCTCGCGTCCGTCACCGAGTGCCTCGGCACCAAAGCGCTCGTCGCGGACGCCGTGCGCGCGATCTCCGGCCGCACTCACTACGACACGCTCGCGCAAGACACGATCGCCATGGCGGTCAACGATCTGATCACGGTCGGCGCGGCCCCCGTGTCCGTGCACGCGTACTGGGCCGCGGGCAGCAGCGACTGGTTCTCGGACGCGGAGCGCATGGAGGACCTGGTGCGCGGCTGGCAAGCCGCCTGCGACCGCTGCAAGGCCGTGTGGGGCGGAGGGGAGACGCCGGCCTTGAGCGGAGTGGTGGAGCCCGGCCGCATCGACCTCGCCGCCTCGTGCGTCGGTACCGTGCCGAGCGGCCGGCTGATGCTCGGGGAGCGCCTCGCGGCGGGCGATGCGATCGTGCTGCTCGCCGCGAGCGGCATCCACGCGAACGGCGTGAGCCTCGCCCGCAAGTTGGCGGAGCGCCTCGAGGGCGGGTACGCGGCGCGTATCGCAGATGGGCGTCCGTTCGGCGAGGCTCTCCTCGATCCGACGGTGCTCTATGCGCCGGTGATGGAGAGCGTGTGGAGCGCCGGCATCGCGCCGCATTACTGCGTCAACATCACCGGCCACGGTTGGCGCAAGCTCATGCGCCATCCCGGGAGCTTTACCTACCGCCTCACGGCCGTGCCGCCCCGTCCGCCGGTGCTGGAATTCCTGCAGCGCGAGCTGCCGCTCGATCCCGCGGAGGCCTACGGCAGCCTCAACATGGGTGCCGGCTTCGCGATGCTCGTGGCGCCCGGCGACGCGCAGGCGGCAGTGCGCGCGGCTCTCGGCGCCGGCGTGCAGGCATGGGTCTGCGGAGCCGTCGAGCCCGGTGCGCGACGGGTCGTGATAGAGCCGCTCGGAATCACCTACGAGTCCGACGATCTGAAGCTGCGGGCGTAGCGGCCATGTACTCCGTCCTGCGGCCGCTGCTGTTCCGGCTCGACGCCGAGCGCGCGCATGGATGGACGCTGAGGCTCCTCAACGCCGCGCACCAGCTCGGCATCCTGCAGCTCGCGCTGCCGGGCGCGGGCGCGGGTGCGGGCGCGGGTGCGGGTTCGGGCGCGGCCACGGGCGCCGGATCGAGTCCGGTGAGGCTGATGGGGCTCACGTTTCCCAACCGCGTGGGCCTCGCCGCCGGCTACGACAAGAACGCGACCTGCATCGATGCGCTCGGGATGCTCGGCTTCGGATTCATCGAAGTCGGCACCGTGACGCCGAAGCC
Source organism: Gammaproteobacteria bacterium (assembly GCA_030038645.1). Lineage (GTDB taxonomy): Bacteria > Pseudomonadota > Gammaproteobacteria > Steroidobacterales > Steroidobacteraceae > JASHUC01. Next base: position 5,804 of record JASHSR010000498.1, on the reverse strand, counting down.
GCAACCGGGCAATGCGCGGCCGCGCATTTTCCGGATCCGCGAGGCGCAAGCGGTCATCAACCGAATGGGCTTCCCGAACGAGGGGGTCGCGGCGCTCTGCGCGCGCCTGCGTCTGCGGCGCTTTCGAGGCGTCTGCGGCGTCAACATCGGCAAGAATGCGGGAACGCCGCTCGAGCAGGCCGAGGCGGACTACGCCGCCTGTCTGCAGGCCGTCTATCCGTATGCCGACTACGTGACCGTGAACGTCTCCTCGCCGAATACCGTGGGGCTGAGGGAGCTCGAGCAGGAGGCCCGCCTCGCTCGGCTCCTCGAGAGCCTCCTCGAGACCCGCGCCCGCCTCGTGAGGGAGCACAGCCGCCGCGTCCCGCTGCTCGTGAAGCTGTCGCCGGACCTCTCGGACGAGGCGCTCGCGGCGACGGCGGCGGTCGTCGGCAAGCTCGGCATCGACGGTGTCGTCGCGACGAACACGACGATCCAGCGCCCGCGAGTCGCGGGCCTGCCGGGCGCAGGCGAGGCGGGGGGGCTCAGCGGAGCGCCGCTGCTCGAGCTTGCCACGGCGACGGTCCGCAAGCTGCGTGGGCACCTCGGCGCCGGGGTTCCGATCATCGGCGTGGGCGGCATCGCCTCGGCGGCCTGCGCGCGCCAGATGCTCGCGGCGGGCGCCGATCTGATGCAGATCTACACGGGGCTCGTCTATCGAGGCCCGCGGCTCGTGCGCGAGCTCTGCCAGCTCTGAGGCGCCTTGCGGCTCAGCGCCTTCCCGCTGAGCGCCTTCCCGGCTCAGCGCCTGAGCCGCTCGCCGCGCCCGCGCCGGTCATCCCGCCCGTGCCGCTCGCCTCGCCTGAGTCGGTCGACCCGGGCGACGAGAGTGGCCGGCGACACGTCGAGCGCCGCGGCGAGCTTCCAGATCGTCGTGAGGGTCGGCTGACGGATGCCCCGCTCCATCTGGCTGACAAACGTCCGATCGACGCCGGCGCTCAGTGCGAGCCCCTCCTGGGACAATCGCCGTGTACCGCGCTGCTCTCGCAGCACACGACCGAAAGTCGCCGCAATATGAGCTGACGTCCGCATCGGACGGTATCATCGGCACGGTTGAGGCGGCGAGTCCACGGGATATATCCTACCGGCAGGTCCCAACGCATCGGAGAACGCATTGGAGGCGTCGCCATGTCCATCTCACCGGATCCGGACGAGCTGTTCGATCGGCAGCTCCGCGACTGCACGGTCGATCTCAACGGCATCCTGCCCGGGCTCGCCGCCCGCTACTCTCCGGTCGCCGTGATCGCGGCGCTCGCGACCCACGTCGGAGGGGGGCTCAAGATCTGCGTGGAGCAGGGAGTGTGCACGCGGGACCAGGCGCGCAACCTGGTTCAGCTGCTCGAGCGGCTTGCCCTGGACAAGGACTGCGTGCCGCCGCGCGCTCCGCGCCGCGGGGTGTGACGGCCTACGCGCCGCGTAGCGGCTCCTGACGGGGCCTATGCGCCGCGGAGCACCGACCGCAGGGTCTCGAAGATCTGATCGATCTGCGCCGGCTCGATGACGAGCGCGGGAGAGAGCGCGATGATGTCGCCGGTCTGCCGGACGAGCACGCCGCGCTCGAAGCACTTGAGAAAGACGTCGAAGCCGCGAGCGCCCGGCTTGCCCGCCAGGGGCTCGAGCTCGAGGCCGAGGATCAGCCCGTAGTTGCGGACATCGATGACGTGCGGCAGTCCGCGCAGCGAGTGCCCGGCGTCCTCCCACACCTTCGACAGCGTCTTGGCGCGCGTGAGCAACCCCTCGCGCTCGTAGATCTCGAGGGTCGCGATGCCGGCCGCACAGGCCACCGGGTGCGCGGAGTAGGTGTAGCCGTGAAACAGCTCGATGCCGTCCGGTCCCTGCATGAAGGCATCATGCACGCCCTTCTTCACGATCACGCCGCCCATCGGCACGCAGCCGTTGGTGAGTCCCTTCGCGCAAGTGATCAGGTCGGGAGTCACGCCGAACTCCTCGGCGGCGAACGGTGAGCCGGTCCGCCCGAAGCCGGTGATCACCTCGTCGAAAATGAGCAGAATGCCGTGCCGGTCGCAGATCTCGCGCAGGCGCTGCAAATAGCCGCGCGGCGGGAGCAGCACGCCGGTCGAGCCCGCGATCGGCTCGACGATGACCGCTGCGATGGTGGAGGCATCGTGGAGCGTGACGAGGCGCTCGAGCTCGTCGGCGAATTCCGCGCCGTGCTGCGGCAGTCCGCGCGAGAAGGCGTTCCGCGCGAGATCGTGCGTGTGACGCAGATGATCGACGCCGGGCAGCAGCGCGCCGGCCCACATCTTGCGGTTTGGAGCGATGCCGCCGACCGAGATGCCGCCGAATCCGACTCCGTTGTAGGCCCGCTCGCGTCCGATGAGGCGAGTGCGCGCCCCCTCGCCTCGCACGCGGTGGTAGCCGATCGCGATCTTGAGCGCGGTGTCCACGGCCTCGGAGCCGGAATTGACGAAGAAGACGTGGTCGAGCCCGCGCGGGGCGATCTCCGTCACGCGATTCGCAAGCTCGAACGCTCCGGGATGCCCCATTTGAAAGGGGGGCGCGTAGTCGAGCGTCTCGAGCTGCCGCGCCACGGCCTCCTTGATCTCGCGGCGGCCGTGGCCCGCGTTGACGCACCACAGGCCGGCCACGGCGTCGAGGATCTGCCGTCCTTCCGGGGTCCAGTAGTGCATGCCCGAAGCCCTCGCAAGCAGGCGCGGCTTGGCCTTGAACTGGCGATTGGCGGTAAACGGCATCCAGAAGGCATCGAGGCTTTGTGCATTCGGCATGGCTTGAGGCTCGCGTAGGGGACCTCGAATGATAAGGAACCGCCCGCGTCTTGACTACTCGTGTGGCACTGCACTCAGCTTGCGCGGCGCGCTGTATGGGTCGTGCGGCACTGCACGGCTCGTGCGGCTGTGCGGCTCATGCGGCTCGTGCGGCGCGGCGCGCGCGGCGGCCGAGGCTGCCCGGCTGGCGGTCTCGCGCCGGAAGGGGCGCGAACATCGCCTACAATTCGGCCGTGTCCCCGAGCTGCGAGCAGCTGACGTTCCTGGCGAGCTCCCCGCGCGGTCTCGCCGATCTCCTCGCCTCCGAGCTCCAAGGGCTCGGCGCCGCGGACGTGCGCGAGCGCTCGACCGGCGCCGCATTCCGCGGCACGCTCGAGACGGCGTATCGCGCCTGCCTCGAATCGCGCATCGCGAACCGCATCTTTCTCGAGCTCGCCCGCTTCGATGCCGCCGACGCGGAGGAGCTCTATCGGGGGGTCCGGACGCTCGATTGGTCGCAACATATCGGCCCCGGAGCCACGATCGCCTGCGATTTCACCGGCCGGCACCCGACGATCACGCACACGCATTTCGGCGCGTTGAAGTTGAAAGACGCGCTCTGCGACGCCATGCGGGAGCGGGCGGGATTCCGGCCCGATGTGGCGCTCGACCGCCCGGGCGTTCGCATCCACGCTCATGCGCGCGGCACACACATCACACTCGCGATCGATCTGTCCGGCGAGAGCCTGCACCGCCGCGGCTACCGGGCGGAGGCGGGCGAGGCGCCCCTCAAGGAGAACGTGGCGGCCGGCGTGCTGCTCCGCGCGGGCTGGGGCGATTTGGCGGCCCGCGGCGCTTCATTCCTCGATCCGCTCTGCGGATCGGGAACGCTGGCGATCGAGGCCGCGATGATCGCGGCCGGCTTGGCGCCGGGCCGGCTTCGAGACTATTTCGGCTTTCTCGGCTGGCGCGGCCACGATGCGGCCCTCTGGAGCGCGGTGCGCGCGGCGGCCGATGCGCGTATCCGCGCGAATCACGGCGGGGAGCCGACGATCCGCGGGCAGGATCGTGATGCGCGCGCGATTCGTGTTGCGTGCCGCAACGCCGAGCGGGCCGGCGTCGCCTCGCGGGTGCGCTTCGATGTGCAGCCGCTGAGCGAGGCGCGGCCGTTCGGTGAGGCGACACCCGCCGGTGCGGTACCGCGCGGGTTGCTGTGCACCAATCCCCCGTATGGCGTGCGCCTGACCGATCGCGAGGCGGCGCGCGCCGTGCACCGCGAGCTCGGCGCAGTGCTGCGCGAGCGGTTTCAGGGCTGGGACGCGGCGGTGCTGACCGGCGCGCCCGAGCTGGGCTTGGAGCTCGGGATCCGCGCTCACCGCACTCATACGCTCTGGAACGGGGCCATCGAGTGCCGCTTGCTGCGCATGACGGTCACCGAGCAAAGCTTGCGCGAGCCCGGTCGCCTCTCGAGGCGCGAATCGGGCGTCGCCGGGACGAGCCTCGCCGAGACGCCCGGTGCGCGGATGTTCGCCAACCGGCTCGCCAAGAATTTGAAGCGAATCGGGAGCTGGGCGGAGCGGTCCGGGGTCTCGTGCTACCGGCTCTACGACGCCGACATGCCGGAGTATGCCTTTGCCATCGATCTGTATCGCACCATCGGCCGCGGGCCCTCGTCTGCCTCCGAGCCCAAGCTCGGCGCGGAGCCGGACCGCGAGCCTGACTCCGGCGTCGGCGAGCTCTGGCTCTATGTGCAAGAGTACGCCGCCCCGTCCGACATCGAGCCCGAGGCCGTCCGCAGGCGCCGGGGCGAGGTCCTCGCGACGCTGCCCGGCGTCACCGGCGTTTCCGCGGAGCGCATCCGCGTGCGGACGCGGCGCAAGACTCGGCGCGGCGAGCAGTACGGGAAGGTGGGCGAGCAAGCTCATCCGCACATCGTGACGGAGGGCGGGCTCAGATTCGAGGTGAACTTCGACGACTATCTCGACACCGGCCTCTACCTGGATCACCGGCTGACTCGCGCGCAGCTGCGGGAGATCTCGCAGGGCAAGCGGTTCTTGAACCTCTTCGCATACACCGGGGCTGCTACGGTGTACGCCGCGGCGGGCGGCGCGGCGTCGACAACCTCGGTCGATCTATCGCGAACCTATCTCGAATGGGCGTGGCGCAACCTCTCGTTGAACGGGCTCGGCGACGCGCGGCACTCGATGGTGCAGGCGGACTGCCGCGAATGGCTGCGCGATGCGGCGCGCGAGCCGGCCCGCGACCCTGGCCGCGACCCTGCCCACGGCCCCGCCCGCAACCCCGCCCCGAACGCCGCCCGCGCCCGCGAGCAATACGACCTGATCTTCCTCGACCCGCCTACCTTCTCCAACTCGAAGCGCATGCAAGGCGTGCTCGACATCGCGCGCGACCATCCTGCGCTGCTCGAGGCCTGCGCCCGGCTGCTTGCTCCGCAGGGCGTCATCGTCTTCTCCACCCACGCGCAGCGCTTCCGGCTCGAGGGGTCGCTTCGCGAGCGCTTCGACGTGCGCGACATCTCGGCCGCGACGCTGCCGCCCGACTTTGAGCGCAACCCACGCATTCACCGGTGCTTCGAGGTACGCCTGCGCCGAGGGAACGGCACCTCCTCGGGCCGCCAGGGCTTGCCGAGCCTCTCCTCGACATAAGCGCGGATCAGCCGGCGCACCACCTGCGAGGGGGTCGCGTCCTCCTCGGCGCACAGCCGCTCGAACACCGCCTTCTTGCGCGGATCGATGAGGAGGGTAAGACGGGCGGTACGGCTCTCGAGCGGCACGATAGCGTGATTCGCTTCACATTTGAGACGCATCCTATGATAATACGATACACATTGAAGTAGAAGACCGCGGGCGACGCTCGGCCTCGCGGGCCGCCCACTTCAGCTCGCACGCGTGATCGCCAGCCTCCCATCACCCCTCGCAGCCTGCGTGGCTCTGCTCGCAGGATGGCTCGCCGTGGGCGCCGCGGGACTCGCGCGGCCCGCGAGGCCGAGCGTCGCCCGCGGTCTTCTACTTCAATGTG